>JBBRIK010000762.1:0-3997 GCA_038221045.1 Gemmatales bacterium | reverse complement strand
CCTCGATTTCTCACCTACTTTCTCAAGGCACACCCGTTGCTGGACAGCGGCATCTACTTCGAGGACGAGGAGGAGGAGAGCGCCATCGACCTTGAGGATCTGTTGGCGGTACTCGAGGATGATAAAAGTTTCGTGTCTGCGGTGGCATGCAAGCCGTCCGACCAAGGGTATCTGGAGGCGGCGGTGCAAGGGCTGGGCAAGTTCCTGACATTCTGCCCGGCGCTGGAGCAGGTGCTGGATCGCGCCTCGACCTACCCGTCGTGCCTGCAATCCGCGATGTGGCATCACCACGGCTACTGGTTCGGACATCTGAAAGCCGAAGTCGGTGGCGACTTGAGAGACGCGGTTAAGCATTTCGCCGGGTGGCAAGCCGAGGGCGCGAAGAAGTGGGAAGTTCAGAAGAGCCGGGAGTCGATCCGGCAAATGGCCCAAACGCTCCGGCGACTGACCGGGCGGGAATTCGAGCGGCCCTTGCCTGCCGCTCTCCGAGCGGCCCTCAAGGCGCAGCGGCACCCAACTCCGTGACCGAGAAACAACGTGCAACAATGTGCAACAGTCCCAAGAACCGAAAGCGAAATAGGCCGGGGGTCGGTGCGGCGGAGGACTGGCGTGCCGCCCCCGCCCTTTTGTTGGACGCAATGAGAAGTAGAGATGACCCTGAACCCATCGAATGACGCGACCGCGTTCTCGACATCAACGCTTCCTTCGTGCTCGCTCGGAAGACACGACTCGAAAAAGGCGTCAAACCCGAACGCCATGAAGTTAATGCCGTTAACGCCATGAAGACGCTACCCCGCAACCGGCGGAGTCACTCCCAGCGCCTTCGCCGCCTCCACGAGTTGCTTCCATGTCCCATCATCGAGCGTGATCCCCGCCCCGCGCCGCCGCCCTCGCTCCTGTCGTTCCGGATCGCCTGGCAGCTTGATCTCGCTAACACCCGCAGCGCGCGGACACGACCGTACCTGCTCGCATAGTCGTTGCACCTCATTCATGAAGTGGTCCTGGCCCGCGAAGTTCGTCACATCCAGTACCAGAAAGAAGACCGCGTTGGCCGAACGCGGCGTGACGTCGGGATGACTGCACTGCCCGCCTGATAACGCCCCCGCGAAGATGTCGAGCAGGAAACCGAGGCCGAAGCCCTTGTAGCCATTCGCGACGCCTCCCAGCGGCAGAATCGAGCCGCGCGGCTCACGATACAGCACGCCAGGATCGTTCGTCGGCTGAGCGTTCTCGTCCAGAAGCCAACCGTCCGGCGCTTGCACGCCCTTGTTGAAGGCGACGCGGACCTTGCCCTCGGCGACGACGCTGGTGCCGATGTCGAGGATGACGGGATCGCCCGGCGTTGGAGCGCCCAGACAGATCGGATTGGTGCCGATGCGCGAGTCGATGCCGCCGGGAGGAGCGACGCCGCGGCCATAGCCGTGATTGTTGACCGTCGCCATGAAGGCGAAGCCCTGTCGCGCCGCCGCCTCGGCGTATTCGCCCAGCCGGCCAATGTGGCCACAGTGCTTGAGCGTCCCCGCCGCGAGTCCCGCCGTTCGGGCTTTGGGGAACAACAATTCGAGCAAACGATGGGCCTGTACCTGGCCCAAACCCCATTGTCCGTCCGTGGCGAGGACGGCCGGCGATTCGTTGACGACGTTCAGCGCCACGCCCGCACTGAGCAGGCCCTCTTCGAGGTACTTCAGATACTGGACGGTGCGAATGACGCCGTGCGAATCGTGACCGCACAGGTTCGCATCGACGAGACTGGCCGCCACGCGGGCTGCCTCGTCGCCCGGCACTCCGCGAGCCTCGAACAGCGAGCGCGTGAAGGACTCGAGCACGTCGGCGGCAAAGGTCGGCACGGCGGGAACCTCGCGGAGTCAGGGGTTTCTTTCACGACCGATGCGCTCTACGATATTCAGACCGTATCGCTTCAACTAGTCGGCTTCTTACTCCCCTCGCCCCTATCCTGGGACTCGGGGGTTCTTCTCTTGCTCCCCTCGCCCCTATCCTGGGGAGAGGGGTTTCTTCTCTTGCTCCCCTCGCCCCTATCCTGGGGAGAGGGGTTGGGGGTGAGGGGGTTTTATCATTCCTTCCCCTCACCCCCAACCCCTCTCCCCCGCAAAGCCGGGGGCGAGGGGAGCAAGACAAAGGGAGCAATATCATGGCCTTCCGACACACCACGCGCCAGCAGCCCACTTCCAGCGGACTCGATGGCACCATTCGCATCCTTGAGAGCGACGCTGGCGACCGCGCCGAGATCTGGCCGGCCCTCGGCTTCAACTGTTTCTCGTGGAAGACCGTAAAGGGTGGACAGACTCTCGATCTGCTCTACGCCGATCCCCAACTCTTCGACAATGGCCGGCCCACGCGCAGCGGCATCCCCATCCTGTTCCCCTTCCCCAACCGCATCCGCGACGGCCAGTTCGACTGGGAGGGCCGTTCGTTCGCGCTGCCGAAGATCGACGGCACCAAGAAGAACGCCATTCACGGCTTCGTCTGCCGCAAGCCCTGGCGACTCGTGGAAGAAGGCAGCGACGCCGACAGCGCCTGGATCACCGGCGAGTTTCAGCTCTCGCGCGACGATCCCGATTCCTTGCCCCTCTGGCCCTCCGACTTCGTACTGAAACTGACCTACCGCCTACTCGCGGGCCGGCTCCGCGTCGAGGCGGAAGTGCGCAATCCAGGGGTGCAGACGCTCCCCTTTGGCCTCGGCTATCATCCCTATTTCACCGTGCCTTTCGTCGCCGGCGCGAAGGCGGACGACTGTCTGATCCAGGTGCCGGCCGCCTCGTACTGGAAGCTCGACGAAACCTTGCCGACGGGAGAGGTGCTGCCCGTCGATGCCGCGCGCGACTTCCGCACTCCGAAGCCCTTCGGCGGCGTCAATGTCGATGACGTGTTGACGAATCTGACGAGCGGCGGTCCCGCGACACCGGCCGGACTGCGCTGGAACGGCAGCATGATTCAGGGGGCGCGCAAGTTGCACTTCTTCTCCTCGACGTTCTTCCGCGAATTGGTTGTGTTCACGCCGCCGAACCGGAAGGCGTTCTGCGTCGAACCGTACACCTGCCCGACGAACGCTGTCAACATGCCGAACCAGGGCAAGGACGCCGGCTGGCTGACGTTGCCATCGGGGGCGATATGGAACGCGGAATTCGAGATGGCGACGGAGTGATGGTTTTGCCGCAAGCGGCCGGAGATATTCGATGGCTCGACGGAATAAGGATGATCTGCGTGAGGTTCCGGCTCCGTTGCGCGAGCGCGTCCGCCCGCCCGCCGGCGTCATCCTCGGCTGGCCCAACGAGGTCGCTCACCTGGTCGAATCCCTGGCGCTGCCGCAAGTCCTCTGCTACCAGATGGACCTCTATCCGGCGGGCCGGCTCCAGGAGGCGCTCGGCGACAAAGTACGGGTCGAGACGGGGGCCGACTTGTGGGACCTTCCTGCCGAGTTTCAGACGCTCATCTACCTCCCGGCCCTCGGCGGCGAACGGGAACTGAAGATTGACATGATCGAGCAAGCGTTCCACGTCCTTCAGCCGAACGGCTCGCTGTTCGTCTGGTCGCCGTATGAGGATGACAGCTTTTTTCCCGCGCAACTGAAAAAGGTCTTCGGCAAGACGCACGCTTACACTTCGGACAGCGGCACCGTTTTGGTGTGTCATCGTTCCGGCGACCGGCCGCGCCGGCGACACGAGGTCACCTTTCAGAACCGGGTCGGCGAGGGTCCATCCATTCGCTTCCTGTCGCGTCCAGGTACCTTCTCCTATGGCCGATTCGACAACGGAGCGCGAGCGCTGATGGAGACGGCCCAGATCGAGGCGGGGCAGCGTGTCCTCGATCTCGGCTGCGGTTGCGGCACCAACGGCATTTTCGCCTGGCAGCGCTGCGGTCCCGACGCCCATGTCACCTTCGTCGATAGTAACCTTCGCGCCCTCGCTCTCACGGAACACACCGCCCGTGCCAATGGCGTCACCCACTTCGACGTGGTCGCCACGCCGCGCGTCGAGGG
>JBBRIK010000761.1:0-3998 GCA_038221045.1 Gemmatales bacterium | reverse complement strand
GTCCCGCGCGACCTGGAAACGATCTGTCTGAAATGTCTGCGAAAAGACCCCGCCAGCCGCTACCGCACCGCCGAGGAGTTGGCCGACGATCTGCAGCGCTTTCTCGAGGGCCAGCCCATCCGGGCACGCAACGTCAGCGCGATCGAACGGAGCGTCAAGTGGGCCCGCCGCCGGCCGGAACGCGCCGCGATCCTCGCCCTCGTCCTGCTCGCTCTGCCGTTACTGGCTTTCCTTTGGCCGCGCTCCACGCCGAAGCCGACGCATTCCGTCCTGGCTTCGGAGACGCGAACAATCCTGCTGAAGTACTGCTTCTCCTGTCATGGCCGGGAGGTGGCTCGGGTCGCGGGGAAGCTGTCCATTCTCGACCACCAGCAGATCATCACGTCGCCGCGCCGCCTGGTCGTGCCGGGCGACGTGAAGGGATCGCGATTGATCGGACGCATCGAGGATGGCTCGATGCCGCCGGAGGAAAAGGAGGGCTATCCGCGGCTGTCGAGCGATGAGATTGAGCAACTCAAGGTGTGGGTCACGGCGGGAGCGCCGGCTTTCGAGGGGCCTGAAATCGAGGACTTCACGCCGCCTCCCCCTCCCTCGCCGCTGGCCGTGACGGTGTTCGAGCTGTTTCGCCAGCGCTGTCACGAATGCCATAAGCTCGGCGAGGCGAAGAACGGCATCAAGATACTCAATCACGATCTGCTGATTGAGAAGCGCAAAGTGGTGGTTCCGAACCAACCGGAGGAATCCGCCTTGTGGCAGCTTCTGGTGATTGACGACGACGAATTGCGGATGCCGCCTCCCCCCCAAGCACGCCTGAGCGAATCACAACTCGATGCGGTTCGCCTCTGGATCGAAGCCGGCGCGCCGCCCTTTCCGCTCCCGGAGCGTCGATTGCGATAAGCGGAATCAGCCGCCGATGGAGTGCATCGTCCGCAACGGCTTGACGAAGCGAGCGGTGTTGATCTCGTGGCCTTCCCACTTGGCGAACACGTTCTCGCGAATCCGCTGCGCCAGCAGGCCGTCGTCGGGACCCTCGCGCAGGAACGGCTTGACGTCAATCTCGTCGAGAGCGAAAAGGCAGTTGCGCAGTTTGCCCTCGGCCGTCAGACGCAGGCGATTGCAACTCAGGCAGAAGGGCCGCGACACCGAGGCGATCATGCCGACATGGCCTTTGCCGTCGATGTAGCGGAACTCCATCGCCGGCGCGCGCGGGTCGTAATGTTCCGCCGGCACCAGAGGACAGACCTCGCGTTCGAGTTGATCGAGGATTTCGTGCGCGAAGTAAACCTTGTCGCGCTCCCACTGATCGGCACCGATGGGCATGTATTCGATGAACCGCAACTCGAGTCCATGCTCGCGGGCAAAGTGGGCCAGGGGCGCGACCTCGGGTTCGGTGAAGCCGCGAATGCTGACGGCGTTGATCTTGACCGGATCGAACCCGGCCTTCTTCGCGGCCAGGATGCCCTCGATGACTTTCTCGACGCCATCGCGGCGAGTGATTTGCCGGAACCGGGCGGGATCGAGGCAATCGAGGCTAACGTTGATCCGGCGGAGGCCGGCGTCGTAAAGCTCCTGGGCCTGGCCGGCAAGCAGCAAGCCATTGGTGGTCAGGCCAATATCGCGGATCCCCGGCACCTCGGCCAGCATGCCCACCAGTGTCGAGAGATTCTTCCGCATGAGCGGTTCGCCGCCGGTGAGACGAATCTTGTCGATGCCAAGAGGGGCGGCGACGCGGACGAAGTGCGTGATCTCCTCGAAAGTGAGCAAGGCGGAGCGATCGAGGAATACGACTTCTTCGGGCATGCAATAGGTGCAGCGCAGGTTGCAGCGATCCGTGACGCTGATGCGCAGGTTATTGTGAACGCGGCCAAAGGTGTCGATCAACGGTGTGGTCATGTTTCTCCCTCGCGAAACGGCGGCCTTCGTTGAGTCATCAGACGGTAGGTGTGAGCTTCGCAGCGAAGGCTTCAATATCGGGACACAGGGCGGCCCAGACATTGAGATCTTCCAGCCGATCTAGTTGGACGACGCCTTCGAGCGCGGCCAGCAGTTCGGGCGAGAGCGTGGTGAAACGTACTCGAAGAAGGGCACGGATGCCCCTTTGCATGCCTTGTGCTTCTCTCTCCGCGATGAGTCGCATCAGAACAGGGGACTCGATCATTGCTTGCTTGCCTCCCAGGATCGACAGTAGTCCTTCATCATCATAACGCACTCGGGCTGCTCTTGTCGTAGCGGAAGCGCATGGGTGTCTCTCTCCACGTCAGGCCGGTTCGCCGGGATGCACCCATTCCGTCGAGCCGTCGGCCCAGTTCTCCTTCTTCCAGATCGGCACCAACTCCTTGAGCCGGTCGATGGCGTGACGACACGCCTCGAACGCCTGGGCGCGATGCGGACAACTGACCGCGACGGCCACGCTGATCGCGCCGACGTCGAGGTGGCCGAGGCGATGGATCATGACGATCTCGCCGACGGGCCAGCGATTGCGCGTGTCGGCCTCGATCTCGGCCATCTTCTTCTCGGCCATGCCGGGATAGGCTTCATAGTCGAGCGCGGCCGTCACCTTGTCGCCCGTCAGATCGCGGACGGTGCCGAGAAAGAGGACGACGGCGCCGCAACCCGGTCGGCGGACCTGTTCGGTCAAGGCGTGATAATCGATGGGATCGTGCGTGAGTTGAATCATCTCTCGCAGGGTCTTCGTGAGTAGGGGGGTGGGGATGTCCTCCTCGTCATTCTACGCGATTGGTGCCTGGAACACCCTTGCGCAGCGCTTCACGAACTCCTGATTTCGAGGAATATGAGGTCCGATAGGAATTTGTCCTTGGGGGCATAGCGGCATCGCCCTATTGTGAAGAAGCGTTTCGTTTCGTTGCATTGCGCGTGCGCCACACACCCCCTCAGGCGCGCGATCGTTCGGAGTGCGTCTCAACACGGGATGGACGGCTCATGTTAGAGGTCGTCCTGGAATCTGCGCTCGCCTTTGCTGTACGGAGGAAACCATGCTCGGCACAGTTCGGCAATGGACGTCCGTGTTCATCTCGATCGCCCTGTGGTTCGGGATCGCTCCCGGAGCACGACCCAATGGCCCGGCGGTAAAGCCGCGTGTCTTCCTCGTTCCAGCCCGCGCCAAGGTCTACGATAAAAAGGCCGCCGTCGAAGACAACGACGTCACGGCCTGGATCAAGCGCGGCGGCGTTCTGAAAGCCAAGGTCAATGTCGGCCTGTTTTTCGTGGAGGCGGGAGGCACTCTCGAAATCACCGGGAACTGCTTCCGCATCGTGGCCGCCGAGGGCGCCACTGTCACCAGCATTGATGGGAACGTCATCCACCTTCATCATGCCAGGGGCGCGCACATCGGCAAGCTCAAGGCCAACCTCGATCACGTTACGATTCATGACGCCATCGCCATCAGGCAGTCGGAACGTTTCCCGTTGACGGGGACTGTTAGCGGCCTGGACGGCAAGCCCGCCGCGGAAGTGAAGGTTCATGCCTACACGCTGGGCGAGGACTATCTGGTCTCCGAGTCCACGGATGCCCAGGGCCGTTTCACCATCACCACGGATGAGGAGATCAGCACCCTGGCGGTAGACCTTAGTCCGCGCTGGGCCGACGAGAAGCGTCTCGGCCGGAACAACACCAGCCTGGAGCTACGGCAGCGCCTCAGCGCGCTCCAGGGCTGGGAAGCGGTGATCGCCCACGGACTGTGGCTGGAGAAGACGAGCGTGAATCTCAGGCTCCAGCAGCGAGCGAAGGTGAAACTGGAAGAGTTTCGGGTGCTGCCGTCCACCGCCAGGGCTCAATCGCCCTATCCAGAACTTCGCTTCTCTCCTGATGGCTCCTTGCTGTCGGTCCTTTGGGGAGAGGTGACCAAGGAGAAAGCGGAGGCTCAACTCTGGAGCGTCGCCACGGGAAAACAGATAGTCGCCTTGCCACTCAAGCCAGCATGGCAGGTTCGCGGCTGCGACTGGTCGATTTTCTCACCGGACGGCAAACGGCTGGCGCTG
>JBBRIK010000760.1:0-4009 GCA_038221045.1 Gemmatales bacterium | reverse complement strand
CATGGATGTGTGGCATCGCGGGGTTTCTAGAGACGAGGGTAGCAGGCGCCGCCGGACCGGGAGAGCGTGCGCGTCTGGAGCAAATGCTACGCCTACTCGAGCATCGGGGGCCGGATGACTGGGGCATGACTTTCTTCGGCTTCCCGGCCGACCCACGGGTGGCAGATCGCTCTCACGTCGCTTGGCGGCCTTCGCCGGCCCGGTTGGCGTTGGGCCATCGCCGCCTGGCGATTCTGGATCTTAGTCCCTACGGCCGCCAGCCGATGGCCAGTGCGGACGGGACGGTCACCATCACCTTCAACGGCGAGATCTATAACTACCTGGAACTGCGGGAGGAGTTGTCCCGGCAGTCGGATTTTCAGACCGGCACGGATACCGAGGTGCTCCTGGAAGCCTACCGGCAGTGGGGCCTGGGCATGTTGGAACGGCTGGACGGCATGTTTGCCTTCGCCCTTTGGGACGCCCGGACGCAGAAGCTGATCTGCGCCCGCGATCCGTTCGGCATCAAGCCGTTCTACTACGGCCAGGACGGGGTCCGGTTCCTGTTTGCCTCGGAGCCGCGGGCGGTGCTGGCCGGGTTGGGCTCGCGCGGACATATGGATGCCACCCGCATCGCGGAGTTCCTGGTTCTGAATCTCTCGGATCAGGACGAGGGAACCAGCTATCAGGAGGTGCGCCAGTTGCCGGGCGGGCACTGGATCGAGGTGCCCGCTGATGGCTCCCTGACCGCGCCGCGCGCTTTCTGGCGGCCCTCCGAAGCGGTCAACGATGCGGATGAAGACGTGCCGATGCGGGTGCGAGAGCAACTTGAGATGGCGGTCCGCCGCCAGTTGCGCTCGGACGTGCCGGTTGGCAGTTCGCTGTCGGGGGGCCTGGACTCGGGCAGCATCGTCGCCTCCGTGGGAGAATGCCTCGGGGAGCGGGCCGGGGAATTCACGACGTTGACCCTGTCCAATGAAGGGTTCGAGGGGGACGAGACGGCGCAGGCGCGGGAGATGGCGGCGCGGGCGGGAGTGCGCTGGGTGCCGGTAGAACCGCAGTTCGGTCAGATCAGCCGGGATATTGAGGAAGTCGTCCGGGTGATGGAGGAGCCGTTCGGGGGGTTATCCATTCTGGGGCAATACAAGGTCATGCAACGGGCGCGCGAGCAGGGGCTCAAGGTAATGTTGGACGGGCAGGGAGGTGACGAGGTCTTCATCGGCTATGGTCATGTGGCGGTCCGCGTGATCGAGGAGCAGTTAAAGCACGGTCGGCTCGGCTCGGCCCTGCACGAATGGCTTGCCCTCAGGCGGAACGCGGCACTGCCACTGACACGATCGCTGCTCGGGGGTATCGCCCTCAGTTCTCCGCGCTTGCTCCACCAGTACTCCCGTCGGCGCCTCCGAGGACTGGTTTCGTCCAGTTTGCTCGATCAGACACGGCCGAAGATGGTGGATGAGATCTTCCGCCACAGAGGTATTCACCGCCTACAGATGATCGGGCTCCGGCGGCGCCCCCTGCCAGCCCTCCTTCGCTACGAGGATCGGAATTCCATGGCCTTCGGTATTGAGTCTCGGGTTCCGCTGCTGGCGGTTGGGCTGGTCGAGACCGCTCTGCAGTTGCCCCTGCACTGGAAGGTAAAGGATGGCTGGACGAAGTATGCCCTGCGAATGGCGATGAAGGACCGACTACCGCGGGAGGTACTCTGGCAGCGGCGCAAGCTAGGTTACGAGGTGCCGCAGCGGGCGTGGGTCGAAGCGGCACGGCCACAGATCGCCGCGTGGCTTAGCGAACTGCCGGCTGATTGCCCGGTCAACCGGACAGAACTGCTCGCCCGGATTGATGCCGGCCAGGGAGGTACTCCGTGGCTGTGGGGTAGTCTGTCAGTCGCTCTGTGGATCCGCTCTTCTGGCGTGCGAATCTAAAGCATGACGCGGCCAACAACAATGCACCATGCCAATCGTCTCTTGGTTCTCGCTCCGCACACTGATGACGCCGAACTCGGCTGCGGCGGCGCCATCGCCCGCTTCCTGGAGGCTGGAACCGAAGTATATGTCGTGGCCTTTTCGACCGCAGATGAGTCTCTGCCGCCTGATGTTCCTCCTTCAACCCTTGCTGACGAGTTTAGCCAAGCGATGGAAATTCTGGGTATTTCGAAGCACAACACGATCATTCACAGGTACCCTGTAAGACGGCTGTCATACTACCGACAAGAAGTTCTCGAAGCAATTGTTCAACTGCGGCGAAAGATACAGCCGGACCTGATCTTTCTTCCGGCAAGCAGCGATCTCCACCAGGACCACCAGGTGGTGCATCTCGAAGGACTGCGAGCGTTCAAAGACTGCACCGTTCTCGGTTACGAGCTGCCCTGGAACCATCTCACGTTCGATACACAGGCCTTTGTTCGTTTGGAAGAGCGTCATCTCAAGGCAAAATGGAACGCCCTCCAGGCGTACAAGTCGCAGTTCAATCTCGGACGGCCGTATTTCTCGTGGGAGTTCATTGAGGGGCTTGCCCGAGTCAGAGGAGTACAGGTGAGAGCCGAATATGCAGAAGCGTTCCAGGTGATGAGGTTGAACTGGTAGCATGCTTTTACGCTCCAACAGCATCAGAACAGTGCTTATTACTGGCGCCGGCGCTCCTGGGACACGAGGCACTCTCTACGCTCTGCACAAAAACCCAGATTCCGCCAGAGTGCGCACGGTCGGAACGGACATACGTTCGGACGTGGTCGGGCGTTTCCTCGTCGACCGGTTCTTTCAGGTCCCTGCGCCTGAGAATCCAGCCTACCCGGAGGCGCTCCTTTCCATCTGCCAGGCGGAAGGAGTCGAGGTTATCCTGCCCCAGACGACCCGTGAGATTACGATTCTGTCCCGCTGCAAATCAGATTTCAACTCCAACGGAATCCAGGTGATGGTCTCTGACTTGGCTGCCGTGGAGCTGGCGAACAATAAATGGCGTTTGCTGCGGCTGTTTCATGACCTTGAATTGCCTCATCCGGCTTTCCACCTGGCTGAAACGGAAGAGCAGCTTCTTCAGGCGGCAGAAACGCTGGGGTATCCACAACGGCCGGTGATTGTAAAATCGCCTGTCTCAAACGGGATGCGCGGTCTTCGGATCCTGAGGGAAGATGCATGGGATGCTCGGAGGTTCATAGAAGAGAAGCCATCGGGCTTGGAAATTGCCCTGGAGCAGTTGCTGAGCATCCTTCGACGGGGCAACGGCTGGCCGCAGTTGCTGGTCACAGAATATCTTCCTGGCCCTGAGTATTCCGTTGATGCACTCATTGGCAAAGAAGCATGTATCGCTATCCCTCGCTTGAGGAAGGCCATGCACGGCGGAATAAGCTGTGATAACGTGCTGGAATATCGCGCGGATCTGACTCGCTACACTCTTGAGGCCGCAAGCTCCATCGGTCTTCAGTATGCCATTGGTTTTCAGTTCAAGCTCGACTCCGAGGGTATTCCCAGGGTGCTCGAATGCAATCCTCGTGTGCAGGGAACGATGGTCGCAAGTACCTTCAGTGGAGTGAACATTATCTGGATGGCCATAAAGATGCTTCTCGGTGAGCCGCTCCCGGAACTGTCTGGCCAACTGCAGGTAGCGCGTTTCTGTCGCTTTTGGGGGGGGCTGGGGATTGTGGATGGAGCGGTCTATGAGATCTAGTTCCTGTTTCGACGGCAATTATTTGTTTCATCTTCACACCACTTTCACCGACGGGCTTGTACCAGCACGAGCTTATTTCGAGTATGCGGTGTCGCAGGGGATTGACCGCCTGATCTTTCTGGAGCACATTCGGAGAGAGCCTTCCTATGATGTGGAGGCATTCATTGGCGAATTGCAGGAGAACTCACGAGAGTTCCACATCGCTGCGACCGTTGGGTTTGAGGCGAAACTCTTATCGGATGGTGAACTGGACATCAGCGCGCGCCACCTGGCGTTGGCAGAGGTGATCGGGATCGCAGAGCACAGCTTCCCAAACAGTCTGCAGACGTTGCAATGCGCCTTCAAGAAGGCAGTGGATGTCTAC
>JBBRIK010000759.1:0-4010 GCA_038221045.1 Gemmatales bacterium | reverse complement strand
CGCTGCCGACGTGCGGATACTCGATGCCGCCGGCGAACAGCCGGCCCGTCTGCATCATCTGATGGCCGGTGTCGTGCACGGCAGTGGCCGTGTGATAGACGCCGCGAAGCAGCGAGAACTGATCGGCGCGCTTCGCCATGCGTGGGAAGATCTCGGTAACGTCCATGCCGGGGACGCTTGTCTTGATCGGCTTGAAGGGGCCGCGCACCTCGTCGGGAGCTTTCGGCTTCGGGTCCCAGGTGTCGATGTGGCTGGGACCGCCGACGAGAAAGAGCATGATGCAGTTGACGTCGGTATCTTTCTTGCCGGATCCCATCGCGGCGGCGAGGCGCGGCAGCGTCAGGCCAAGCGCGGACAGCGCGCCGGCGTGAAGGAAGTCGCGGCGGGTGAGGCCATCGCAGAAGCGGGCGGGGCGGGCAGCATCCAGACGCAGCATGGTAGATCGTCTCCCGGAAGTAACTCGGAGAGCAGGAGCAAGGAGGATAGAGGTAGGATATCGAAAACGCGCAGATCGAGCGACTCGTCGTAAGCGTGCCGGTTCCGTCAACACCGGCACGCTTACGCCGTGCCGCTCGCCCCTGAACCCACTCTCGACGCGGCGCGTCCCTCTTGGAGACGTCTTCATAGGATAACGAACGATTGATTCCCGTTACCGCGGAAGGGGCGAACATGCCAGGTTACACGCCGAAAGCCATCGAGCCGCGCTGGCAGCGCTACTGGGAGGAGAACAAGACCTTCAAGACCAGCGAAGAACCCGGCAAGCCCAAGATCTACATCCTCGACATGTTTCCCTATCCCTCCGGGGCCGGCCTGCACGTCGGCCATCCCGAGGGCTACACCGCGACCGACATCCTCGCCCGCTACAAGCGCATGTGCGGCTTCAATGTCCTGCATCCCATGGGCTGGGACGCCTTCGGCCTGCCCGCCGAGCAGTACGCCATCAGTACCGGCACACATCCGCGCGTCACCACACAGAAGAACATCGATACGTTTCGCCGGCAAATCAAGATGCTCGGCTTCTCGTATGACTGGGACCGCGAGGTCGATACGACCGATCCCGCCTACTTCAAGTGGACGCAGTGGATCTTCCTGACGCTGTATGACACCTGGTACGACGCGGAGCGCAAGCGCGGCCGGCCCATCAGCGAGTTGATGATCCCTGCTGAAGTGGAGGAGAAAGGAACTCAGGCCGTCCGCGCGTATCAGGACGCCCATCGGCTGGCTTATCAGGCCGAGGTGCCGGTCAACTGGTGCGAGGCGCTGGGGACCGTGCTGGCGAATGAAGAAGTTATCGATGGCCGCTCCGAGCGAGGCAACCATCCGGTCGTGCGCATGCCGCTGCGGCAGTGGTTGCTGCGCATCACGGCCTATGCCGAGCGCTTGCTGGATGACCTGACGCAGGTCGAGTGGTCCGAGGCGATCAAGGAGATGCAACGCAACTGGATCGGCCGCAGTGAAGGGGCCGAGGTCGATTTCATCCTCGACGCCCCTTCCGATGAACTGATTGCCCTGCATCGACTCGGCAAGATGAACCCGGTCATCCGCGTCTTCACCACCCGTCCGGACACCCTGTTCGGCGCCACCTACATGGTGCTGTCGCCGGAGCATCCGCTGGTCGAGAAGATCACCACGTCCGAGCAGCGCGCCGCCGTGAAAGCCTATCAGGAGCAGGCCGCTCGTAAGAGCGACATGGAGCGGACCGAGTTGGCGAAGAAGAAGACCGGAGTCTACACCGGGGCCCATGCCATCAACCCGGCGAACAACGAGAAGGTCCCCGTCTGGATCGCCGACTACGTTCTGGCCAGCTACGGCACGGGAGCCATCATGGCGGTGCCGGCTCACGACCTCCGCGACTGGGAGTTCGCTCGCGCCTTCAATCTGCCGATCCGCAAGGTCGTGCAACCGCCGAAGGATTATCGGCCGAGCAAGGAAGAAGCCGAACTGGCCTTCGAGGAGAATGGGCAGAAGGTCTATCCGTTCTCCGGGGAGGGGACGGCGATCCACTCCGGTCCGTACGACGGCCTCTCGACGGCCGAGTTCAAGCACAAGGTCGCGGTCTGGCTCGAGTTCAAATGTCTGGGAGTCCGGCGAACCAACTACAAACTGCGCGACTGGCTCTTCAGCCGACAACGCTACTGGGGCGAACCGTTCCCCATCCTCCACGAGATCGACGAGGAGGGCAAGCCAACGGGAATCGTCGAACCGCTCGACCCGCGCGAACTGCCCCTGACGCTGCCCGACCTGGAGGATTTCAAGCCATCCGGCAAGCCCGAGCCGCCGCTGGGAAAGGCGACGGACTGGCTCATCGTCGAACGAGGCGGCAAACGCTACCGGCGCGAGACGAACACGATGCCTCAGTGGGCCGGCTCATGCTGGTACTACCTGCGCTACATCGATCCGAAAAACGAGCATGCCTTCTGCGATCTGGAGAAGGAGAAGTTCTGGATGCCGGTCGATCTGTACGTCGGCGGCGCGGAGCATGCGGTACTGCACTTGCTGTACTCGCGTTTCTGGCACAAGGTGCTGTTCGATCGCGGCCACGTCTCGACGGCGGAGCCGTTTCAGCGGCTGGTCAACCAGGGCATGATCCTCGGCGAGATGGAGTATCTCGGCTACAAGGAGAATGGCCGTTGGGTGTCCGCCGTCAAGGACGTCCCGGCCACGTGGGAAGTGGTGAACCTCGCGGAAGAGCAGGTCGAGAAGCAGGGAGATTCCTTTGTCTTGAAGGAACAGCCGAAGATCCGCGTTGATGCCCGCGCTTACAAAATGTCGAAGGCTCGCGGCAATGTCATCAACCCCGACGACGTGGTCAAGGATTACGGGGCGGACAGCCTGCGCCTGTATGAGATGTTCCTGGGTCCGCTGGAGGCGGTCAAGCCGTGGAACATGCACGGCGTCGAGGGCGTCTACCGTTTCCTGGCCCGCGTCTGGCGGCTGTTCATCGACGAGCGCGCCGAGGAGACGAAGTTGCTCGACGCCGTGCGCGACGCCTCACCGGATTCCGACACCCTGCGGAAGCTGCATCAGACGATCAAACGCGTGACGGATGACCTCGACAGCATGCGCTTCAACACTGCCATCTCGGCGATGATGGAGTTGACCAATCACCTGACCGGCCTGACGGTGCGTCCGCGAAGAGTGCTGGAAACGCTGGTGCTATTGCTGGCACCCTTCGCGCCGCACCTCGCCGAGGAACTGTGGCACATCCTGGGCCACCAGGAGACGCTCGCCTATGCGAGTTGGCCGAAATTTGATCCGGCGCTGATGGTGGAGGAGGCGGTCGAGATCCTGGTGCAGATCAACGGCAAGCCGAAGGTGCGCCTCATGGCGGCCCCGACGCTGGGGCAGGAAGCGTTGCAGGGACTGGTGATGGAAGACGAGAAGGTCAAGGAGCAGCTCGCCGGGAAAACGATTCGCAAGGTCGTCGTGGTGCCGGGTAAGATGGTCAATATCGTTGTCGGATGACCGAGTGCCTCGGCAGCGGAAGAAGTGTGTGTCTCAGAAGTAGGTGCCGCGAGCCGAACGGCACCGGAGAAGACTGCGATGCCGTTCGCCGGAGGCAACGACAGCGGCGCACACGGAGCCGCATCGCCGTACCGGTCCGGCTCGGCTCGCCCGACCTACCGGGTAGGTGCCGCGAGCCGAGCGGCACCGCATTGGAAACCCCGTCGGGGTCTGGTGCTGGTCTTCCGCAACAGTCGCTGGTTGTCTGCTGGCGGGCACCGGTGACCTCGCTGTGCGATTGTCTTGCCCTCCTTCAGCCCGCTTCAGCGGGCTTCTGCGCTTAGCCCGGTCCTTCAGGGCCGGGCGGCACTCAGTCCAGTCGAAACGCGACACGCAATCCGAGGTCGTTGTTGCGGAACGCGGGTGCGTGCCAGTTGCGGGCAGCAGCGCGGCAGACCCAGGGACTGCTGAACCACGAGCCGCCGCGACGCGCACGAACGTTTTTTCTATACAAATTTTCACACCACTGCCAGACATTAGCATGGAGGTCGCAGAGGCCCCATGGG
>JBBRIK010000758.1:0-4014 GCA_038221045.1 Gemmatales bacterium | reverse complement strand
CCTACAAAGCTGTTCATGACCTCCCTACCCCGAAACGATCTGAACCAGCGGTCAAGCGGACGGTCGTCTTCATCGACGGACAGAACCTCTTCAACTCGGCCAAATCGGCTTTCGGCTACTCGTACCCGAACTATGACCCATCGCACTCGCGGATCGTGTCTGCGCTGCCAATGGCTGGACTCGAACCCAGATCCGCTTCTACACCGGGTTGCCTGGAGCAGCGGAGGATCCGAACCGCCATCGTTTCTGGACGAACAAGTTGGTCGTGTTGCGCAGGTCTGGGGTCCACGTCTACACCCGGCCCACCCGCTACCGCGACAAGGTGACGACCTGGCCCGGTGCGGTTCGCATCCGCCTCCCGAATGGGACGGAACTGCCCCCTGGAACGACCTTGCATCGGGCGGACGGAACCCCATTACCCGCCGACACTCAGTTCCGCGTTCCCAGCGCCGACGAGAAAGGCGACATTGCGGCTCGGCCGCGTTGGGGTCATGGTTGAATTGCTCCCCGCTCAACGTCGAAAGGCACGGGCGGGGTCACTTTTTCCCACCCATGCCACCTCCCCCGAAACGACCTGTTAAAAGGTGCACACCACGCTGACCTGACAGGTTACATCCAGGTCGCCAACGACGAGCGACCTCTCGCTGTCGCCTCCCTCCGGGACCGCGACGTTGATGGACTGGACCATCTGGTTCCGGCCGCCGGAATAGCGGTCGCGGTAGACCGGCTGGCCCTCGATGGTGACGGCGTCAATCTGGCCTTTCTTCGCGCCCACGGCAAGGGCCTTGGCGTTGGCGAGGGCGTCCTCGACCGCCTGCGTCAGTGCTTTTCGCCTGGCCTCAGCCACGCCGCTCTTGCTGAGGAAGACGACCTGCTGGACCGAGTTCGCGCCGCTTTCCAGGGCCGCATCCAGGACCCGGCCGGCCAACCCGCCCAGCTTGGCGGGGTCGTCGTCCTGCACCAGCACCGTGAACGTGGTCGAGACCCGATAGCCCGTGATCGGCGGCAACACGCTGCCGTCGTTGCGCCCGTAGAGGATGTCCACCTGCACGTCCGAGGTCTTCGTCTTCAGCTCCGGAACCTTCAGTGCGACCAGGGCCTCCATGATCTTGTGGACCCGGCGGTTGTTCTCCGTTCGAGCCTCCTTGACCGCTGCCGCCTGGGTCTGCACGCCGAAGAAGACGCGCGCGGCATCCGGCTTGATGCGGACGGAAGCGCTGCCGGAGGTCCGGAGCGTGTGGGCTTCTTTCCTGGCTTCGACAGCGGGGCCGGGGGGTGCGACGGCCTGACCCCGCGACCAGACCAGGCCGTACAGCAGGAGGATTCCCGCAACGCCGCCTCCGATGAGTGCTCGTTTCATCTCGTTTCTCCTGTACAAAGAACGGTGATCGCTGTGGAGGGTGACGTGGTCGGGCGCTGTTCTCATCTGCCACATGCCTCAGACTCCGGGTGAGGCCGTGCTGTCGGGTTGAGCAGTTCGCGCAGTTTCTGTAGAGCGATTCCTGGGCGTCCACCCTGTTACCGAGCAGAAGCCAGATGGTGCTGACCAGTTCGTCCCACAAGTCATTGAACGCCCGGAGTAGAAGCACTTCAAGAGGCGAGAAAAAGGTGTCGCGGACCCTTCTTGTCGATACCGCAGGTTGAGCGAGGCGTTGTCCTTCATCCGCTCTGCCGTTGTTCACGGCATCCAACCTGCGGTCGCCTCACTGTAACCAAAGGTGTTCCCCGGATTCGCCTTGCCTGCTGGCTGCCCCGTCCGCGTTGGCCGAGACGCACCCCGGACCCTTTGCGCGCTCACCAGGGTGTGTGGCGCACGCGCAATGCAACGAAAGAATACTCACGGTAGCGGATGAGCGCTGCGCCTCCAAGAACCAATTACCATCGGCCTCGATATTCCTTGAAATCAGGGCCGGCGGCGGCATCCAGGCGGTAACAAACGGTGTGGTAGATCGTTCTGTCCCTTGCGGCCCATGGGAGGAACTTGCTCCTGTTCCGCCTCTTCCTCCTGAAATCCGATTCCTCTGGGAGTCTTCTCAAACTTCTGACCTTCCAATCGCAGCGACCGTCGTCACTGCTCCGGCGGCTTGATGCGGCCGCCCTGGAGCAAGTAGTTCCACAGGGCGTCGATCTGCTTCTGGGCGTCGCCGTCGAGGACGTCCTTGATCTGGCTCGGCTGGCCGACACTGTAGATCGTTGGCATCTTCGTTCCTGGCTCGACCCGCGACGGCGACCACACCCAGCGGTCGAAATAGTCCCGCCGCATGCGCTCCTTCACATGCATGAAATTGACGCCGGGCGCCTCGAAGACGCCGACGGCCGCCGTGCTGCCGATGTTGTGACAGCCGGCGCAGTTCCAGCGCGTCTTGCTCGCCAGGTTGCGGCCCACCTCGGCGCGCTTCTCGTCCGGCGGCGGATCGGCGGGAGTGGTCGCGGGATAGCCGTGATCGAAGGCGAGGCCGCGAGCCAGCAGGTCGGCACGGACCGGAAAGGACGGCATCCGCGCCCGCAGCCAGGGACGCGGCTTGTACGCGACCTTGCCCGCGAGAAAGGCCGCCGTCCACTCCGGCTTCAGCTTCTCGCCAATCCACGTCAGTGAGGGGCGAACCTGCTCCGCCGAGAACATGCCTTCCTTCTCGGGAACAGCCGGTAGATCGGCAAGCAAGCCATCCGCTTCCTCCTTCAACGACGACATCAGATCGTCGGCCCCGTCGCGCTTGTGACAGGCGCTACAGCGCAGTGCGGTAAGCTGCCGCTCGGCGAATTCCGTCGCGGACTCGCGGCTCAGCGACGATCGCCCCTCGCGAAGACAGTCACGCAGCGCCTGGCGCTGGCCCTCGCTCAGCGCGAAGACGGGGGCCTTGCCGTGGTCCTTCGCGGCGAGACAACCGCGCTCCAGCGATTCGAGCGCGTTGAAGGCCGGGGCCTTGAGCGTGCTGCCGGTCAGCTTCTTCTCACTCAGGGCGTGACAGTTGAGACAGCCCAGTTCCTGGACGAACTGCTTGCCGCGGCCGGCATTTGAGGCGTCCTTTCCAGGTGCGCCGAGATCGCGAGGCTTGACCGACAGCAGGAAGGCGGTCAGGTTCGTCGCCTCCGTCTCGCTCAGGTGAAAGTCGGGCATGCGAATCCAGGCGTAGTGCTTGCCTGGCTGGCGCAGGAAGTCGCGGAGTGCGGAAGGATGATACTTGACGCCGACGTCGCGCAGGGGAATGCGTTTGTGCTCGTCGTCGGCGAAGTCGTCGCGGCCCGACTGGACATGACAGGCGAAACAGCCCAGATGCACGAACAGACGCGTGCCGGCGGCGATCGCCTTCTCATCGCTCTTGAGATCGTTCTTCGGAACCGTGCCGAGACTGGCGAGATAGGCGGCGACGTCACGCGAGCGCGGATCGTCGCGTTTCAGCAGGCGCGGCATCGTCGCGCCGGGACGCAGCGCTTGCGGGTCCTGCACCCAGCGGGCCATCCAGCCAGCCTTGAGACGCGAGCCAATCTCCGCGAAGGAGGGGGCGTCGCGTTCGAGGTCCGGCATCCCCTTGACGTCGCTGGCGTGACACTTCAGGCAATGAAGCGTGGCGAGCAACTCGCGGCCCTCGCGCATCGCGCGTCCCCTGGCAAGGGGAGCGGTGCTGGGGTCGTGCTGCAAGGCGGCGAGTCCAAATGGCTCGCGCGGGAACTCTTCGCTGATCCAGTAGAGACGGACGAACGCATCGCCCTTCGGCGGGCTTTCGTAGCGGACCTCGATCTTGTTCTCGCGCTTCAACTCGACCTTTTTCGGCGGCAATTTCGCGAAGTCTCCCTCGCCTTCGAGGATCGCGGCATCGTTGACAAGCAGCGTGAGCTTGCCGCGTCCCTCGGCGGAGAAGGTGTAATCGCCCTTGAGTTCCAGTTCGAGGCCTGCCTTCCAGGTGGCGCGAAAGGGGCCGGGAGGCAGGAAGGGCGACGGCGTTTCGCCGGCGGGGACATACAGACTGACGAGCCGACCGGAGCGATGATCGACAGCTTTTTTCCTGTCCTTCA
>JBBRIK010000757.1:0-4014 GCA_038221045.1 Gemmatales bacterium | reverse complement strand
TCCGGGAACTTGTCGCGGAATGTCTTGAACGCCTCGCTTCGCAGAAGCGGGCCGAGGTCCACGTCCTGATAATAGCTCATGACCTGATAGGGTTTGGGCGCCAGTTTTACCACCGCCGCGAGCGTCTGCTTCACGTCGCCCGACGAGGCATGAACGAGCACCAGGAGAGTCTGGTTGCCGTTCTTCTGCCCGGCGATGGCACTCGCTTCCTGAAGGGCATCCTTCGGCCGTTTGAGCCGGACGAGACAGCGGACGAGATAGTCGTCCGTCTTCCATTTGTAGCGCGCCAGGGGGAGGTCGTTGTTCCGCGCTGCCGTCAAAAGCTGCAAAGCGCCTTCATAGTCCTGCTTGAGCCATTTCACTTCGAGGTCCCACAGGTTGACTTCGGAATCGTCCGGGTCGATCTTGCGGCGAGCGGCGACCAGTTCCTCCAGTTGCCGGGCAGCGCGTTCCTGCATGCACAACTGGGCGAGGCTCTGGAACGTCGCCTCATCCGCGCCCAACTCCTGATAGGTGCTGGCAGCCTTCCCCAGCTTGACGCGGACGCGGAAGAGAGCTTGCCGAATCATCCAGGAGTTGGAAGAGGACGCCCGCGCCCGGGCGGCGGCGAACTGCTGCTCCGCCTGGGCCGTTTCGTTTCGCAACAGATGCAATTCCCCCTGATAGTAGGCATGATGGGGGTCCGACGCATGGGATTTGCCGTGTTCGCGGAGCAGTTGCTCCAACTCCTTGTCCTTCTTCGCCAGGTGGAGGATGGAGGCCAGCGTCTGGAAGGCCATCAGCTTGTCGGGAGAGGCGTGGTACCCTTCCAGCCCCTTGCCCGCTTCCTCCATATCGCGAACCAACGTCGAGACGTACAGCCCTTTCTTGTAGGCGTCCGTCTGCTTCTCCCAGGCTGCCCGGATTAGGGGAATTCCCTCGATGGGGCCGCGCAAGAACAGCCTGGCGCGTCCCTCCTGGAACGACAGGTTCGGCCCCTCGCCCCCTTCCAGTCGATGCGCCTTGACGAGGGCTGCCACCTCCGCCCACTTCTTGTCGTTGGCGAACAAGGTGGCGAGTTGATCGAAGGTCTCGCTCTCTCCCGGTTCGATCTCCTCAAGCGCCTTCATCCCCTGGCCCGTCGCATACATGGAATGGACCAGACGCCAGCGAATCGTTTTGCGAATCTCCTGAGGGGCATTGTCCCACGCATCCCGATAGGCCTCGCGGGCCTTGACCAGGGCCTTGTCATTCTCGTGCAGGACTCCCGCGTAATAGAGGCCCCAGGGATCGTCGGGGTGCTTCTCGCGATGCAGCGCGACGAGCGGCCGCAGATCGGGGGTCACATCATCGTCCTCCGGTTCCTGAATCAGGATCAGGAACGCTTGCATAGCATTGGGGACCGCGCGATAGGCTTCCAGGACCTTCCCCGCTTGCTGCATCTCGGAGAGGAACTCGGAGATCATCTCGCGCCGGACTGTTTCGTCGGTTTGTTTCGCCAGAGCGGCCTTGAAAAGGGCGATTCCTTGTTCGACCTGCTTCTGACGAATCGCCAGCCGGTAGCGATTCCGCTGCAGGCTAAGGCTGCCGGGGTGGTCCTTCGCGTGCGCCTCGATCAGGAATTGCAACTCCGTCAGGTTGCCCTCGTTCAAACACAAGTTGGCGAGTTGCTGGAAGGTTTCCTCCTTGGGGCCGATCTCCGCGTACGCGGACCTCGCCTGGCCGAGATGAAAGCGAGCGATGACCCGGCTGGCCCGGAACTGATCGAGCGTCGCCTCCTCCGGCTTGTTCATCAGTCCGGCGGCAAACGCCTTCTCCGCCAGCGGATAGCGTCCCTGCGAGACGTAGACGTCGCCCATGTACCACGGCAGCAGCGGGTCATCCGGGACGTCCTTCTTGTGTGCGGAAACCAACTGTTGCAGTACGTCGCTCCGGTAGCCCTTTTTCAGTTCAGGGGCCAGAACGCGAAAGGCCGCGCGGGCGTCCGGTACGGCCTTGTAGCCGGTCAGGGCGGCGTTGGCCTTGATCGTGGCCAGGAGGAACTGGAGGATGTACTCGTCGCGTTTGTCCTGCTCTTTCTCCTTGGCGAGTGCGGACCGGAAGAGGGTCCGCGCCTGCTCTCTCTTTCCGGTCGAGGCCCGCGCCAGGGCGAGGTGATAGTCGGCGGACGAAAGAGCGGGATCGATCTTCCGCATGGCCTCGGCGATTTGATCCAAAGCCACCCAATCCTGGCGCTCCAGGAGGGTCGGGACGAAGGCAAGGAATTGCTTGTGGGGGTCAGCCAGTTTGGCGAACCGGCTGCCGAGATCGTCGCGCTTCTCCTCCGGCTCCAGGGAAACCAGCAAGCCCTCGAAGGACTCGTCGTCCCCGGGTTCCTGGTCGAGCGATTGGCGGTAGTTCGCGCAGGCTTCCCGAAAGCGGCCGACGCCGCGCAGGGACAGAGCCAGCGCTCGACAGGTCGGAGGATCCTCGCCACCGAGGTTGCGGTAGGTCTCCAGATGTTTCAGGCCGATGGCCCAGTGGCCGAGGTGATTCTGAGCCCGTCCCCGGAGCAGATCGAGGCAGGGCAGGTCGGAGTGCGCCGCGGCGGCGCTATCGAACTCGTCCAGGGCTTCCTGCGCCCAGCCCTGTTCCAGTTTCAACCTGCCGGTGATTGTGTGGCACACGCCTTCGAGGAAGGGAGGGAAATGGTCGAGGGCAATCTCCCCCAACTTGCGTTCCGCGCCGTCGAGGTCCTTGCGGACAAGGGATTCCCAGGCGGTGCGAAGCATCTGGACTCTCGTAAGGATGTCAGGCGCGGGAGCGAGTCCCTCCTTGGCCGCCGCGACCACCAGCACGGAGAAACGCATGCCCTCGTTGAGGTCTTCAAAGTCGTAAATGCGAAAGCCGTCCTGGCCGCGGCTGAGCCACCAGCGCATCTTCAGAGAAGCGCCTGCCGCGTTGCGATGACGGGCGATGACGACGACCTCGTTGACGTTCACGTTCCTGACGTGCATGATTTCGCTGCTGGTCCACAACGGCCGGCCTGGCTGATTCATCAGACGATCCGTCTCCTGTTCCAGGCCCACGCCGAAGCCCTGCTTGATGTTCCTCCCTCTTCGCGGCAGGACGTCCAACGCCACCAGTTCATCGTAAATTCGGCGCGGATCGACCAGGGTCTTGAAGCGCGGCCCGTTCTGGGCGGCGAAAACGAGGCCAAGGTCCGCGAACAGCAGTTTGAGTTGCCGATCTCTCTCGTCCGGCGCGAGGGCAGCCTCGTGCCGAAACTGTGCATTCATGTCGGGCAATTCCATGTCGTCAACGACTTCGACGGGCCACGCTCGCACCGGCTTTCGGGGCCGTTCCTTGTTCGGCTGCCAGTACATCACGCCGGCGACAAGCAGGCCGAATCCCAGGATGCCCCCCAGCACCGCCAGGACCGTGAAAGTGTGGCTTGGTGGCTTCCTTCGTCCCCGAATTACTCGCCTCGCTCGTTCCTCAAAGGACAAGTCCTGTGTCCTGGGACGGCTCGGGAGGGGATTCCCTCTCTGCCGAATCGCCTCGGGACGGCGTCTGGGCGGGACCAGGGCCGGAACCTGGGGAACCGGCTCCGGCTCCGGCAAGGCAGCCGCGAGAATGGGGATGGAAGGGTCATCGCGGAACTGCGTCCCACACGACGGACATTGAAGGGCCTGTCCGCAGTATCCTTCGGGCAGGACCAGCCGGCGCTGACAGGACGGACAGGAGATCGTTGGACGCATGAGGCACCAAAAAGGAGGCGTTTCGGCGCGAGTCGGACAATCGATCTATCGTATCCTGTCGGCGTGACTCCAGCAACAACCCTGTCGATCCGCTTGCTGGGGCGATACCGGATTGCGACAATGACGACGATCCGCCCTCGCCGACGTTCCCGGAGTCGAACATGCGCGCCGTAATGTCCCTGGTGTTCGTTGCGCTGACGTCGCCCGCGCTTTTCGCCGGCGACGCACGGCTGAAAGTGCTGTTCCTGGGAGACCGAGGGCATCATCGTCCCATCGACCGCGCCGCCGACATCGT
>JBBRIK010000756.1:0-4015 GCA_038221045.1 Gemmatales bacterium | reverse complement strand
GAGCCGCAACCCAAAGTTGCCGACGCGGATCGAGGGCCGAAAGTTGAGGCGGAGAGCCGAACGCACATTCGAAGGCTGGAGGCCGAACGAAGCGCCACGCAAAACACGACTAACATTGTCGTTAATTACCCTCACGTCTTCCTTGTCGAGAGTCGCGGTCGTTCCTGCTTGCTGCGGCAGGAAGTAGCCGGGATCATACACCCAGTTCCAGACGTTGCCCTGACTGTCGAGCAGTCCCAGATCATTAGGCCGCTTCTGTCCCACCGGCCAGGCCCGATCCGGGCTGTTCTGGAGATACCAGGCATACCGGGGCAGCAACTCCACCGACGACCCAAAATACCGGCTCGTCGTTGTTCCCGCTCGTGCAGCATATTCCCATTCCGCCTCTGTTGGCAGGCGATAGCCCTTACGCTTGAGGTAATCCGGGTGAGGCTTCATCCCTTCCTTGATGTCCTTGTGGGTAGGGTAGCACCACTCCGGTTCGGGGATGCCTTCCTTCTTGCTCAGCCAGTTGCAATACTGCGCGGCCATGAACCACGATACTCCAATAATCGGTCCGTTCGGATCGGGACTGTAACGATCTGTCGTTGGGACCGTCACATCCTTGTTTTCCTTCAAGAATTGCTCGAATTCCACGACTGTCACCGAGCGATTGCCAATGGCGAAATTCCGCGGAATGCGCCGGCGATGTGGCCGCTCGTCCTTGTCTGCATTCGTGTCAGAGGGCGGCGAACCCATGCGAAACTCGACCGGACCCGGAACCAGCACCATCGTCTGTCCCTGGTTGTTGACATACCAGCGGCGCTTGTCATCGGGATTGCGGCGTTTCAGGCTGTCGTCAATCTCGCGTAGCTTCTTGCTCTGGCCCCAGTCCAGCAGCCGTTTCTCCGGCCCTTCCTTGCCGTGCCGCAGCAGCCAATCAACAGCGCCATGAATGCCTGGATCGGCATCATCGCGATACCAGCCCAGCAGCTTTTCGATGAGTGGATCGCGCACAGTCCTCGGCAGTTGCTCGCCGGTGAACTCGCCCAGCGTCAGAATCAACGCCCGCCGCGCCGAAACGTCCTTCTCCGCGTCGAGGCGTTCGACGATCTGCTTCGGATCGACCTTGAGCAGACCAGACCGCCAAATGAACTGCGAGCGTGCCTCCGGATCGGGCCGAAGGCGCAGCAACGGCCAGGCGTCGTCCGGCGCGTTCATCTTCAGCAGCGTCGCGGCACCCGTCGCCGTGCGCCGGGCCAGCCGCTCGCGTTCGTCCTGTTTCGGAAACGGCCGATGCCATGCCGACGCCGTTACTGTCTTGCCCTCGCCGACGACAGCCAGCGACAACGCAGCCGGCCGATAACCCTGATAAGCCAACTCCCGGCAGCGATCCAGATGCGGATCGACGCCCAGCCCATGCGATTCCGCCGCCTCGCGCGCCGGATCTTCATGCCAGACGGAAGCAAAAGGCCCCTCCTTGGAGGCAGTCATCGTCAAATCGACGAGCAGCTTCTCCGCGAGCAGGACGCGACCTTTGTGTGCATCCTCCTCATCGTTCAATGGATGATCCCAGGTCTTGGGAAGTCCCACCGCTTTACGCCAAACGCCGCAGAAGAGCGATTTGCCGTCACCACCGAGCCGGCCCTGTACGGTCAACGGCACGAAGCCATCCTTCTTGTGGACGTCGGTTTCCTCCTTGTGTTTCGCTTCGCCGACATCGATGTAAAGCCGTGCCTCTTCCTTCGCCGCTGCTTTGACCCACAACACCGCGAAACGGACATCTCCATAGCCAGCCACGTCAGCGGGGATGAAACCGGCTTTCTGCTGGATGGCATCGCGTTCCTTGACCTGCGTCGCCGTCAGTCCCGTCTCGGCGTGGAAAGCGCGACCGTCGCGTGTCCAGACGACGGCGATTGGCGAGCGGGGGGTGTGAACCTCCCGGTGCTGCTTACCGGGCTCATTACTGACCCCGCTCGCCCTCAGACGCACTGGCCGATATCCGCAACCGCGCATCGCCTCGGCCACCGCCTGCCAGCGCTCCAGCGGCAGCGTCTGACATAATGCCCAGCGCTCGTGCAGCAAGCCATTCGCTGCCTCGATCTCGCGCCGCAGTTCCGCACCTGGCTCGTTCCACGACGGGTCGAGTGGCGGATCGTTCCAGAAGCCCTCGCCCTTGACCTCACGCCGCATCCGTTCGACGGCCTGCTCGCGATAGCGCTGCAAGACCGGAAACAGCAGCGCATACTGTTTCGGATCGGCGTCGAGCAGCAGATCGGCCAGGGCGGCGGGATTGTCGGCGGCGTAATCGGCCAGCACCGTCGCGGCGAACTCACGCCGCTCCGGCGATTTCGCCGTGCGATACACCTCGCCCAGCGGCTTCACGAGCGAACCGCGCACGGACCGCAGCGCCTCGACCCAGGTCCCCAGGTGCAGCGGATTGGCCGACAGCATGCTCTCGACCACAAACGCTGCCTCGTTCGTCCAGCGTTCGCTCGCCGGATCGAAGGCCGCCAGTCCAATCAGCGCCCGAAAACGCTCCTCAGTTTTGGCCTTTGTGTCCTCCGCGGTCTTCCACATCCGCGCGCCCAGAGCGGCGCCATGAGGCGCCAGGGCATCGCGCAGCAGCAGCACCTCGGCCGGCTCCTTCTCGGCGAGCATGGCCTCGGCCAGTTCGTCGCGGACCATCTCCGGCTCGACGGGCAACAGAGCCAGGCCGACGCGCAGCCGTTTCGCGCCGCCGTGCTGCCACAACGCGCGCAGCCGCGGCAGCACGTCCTCGCGTGTGGACTCCAGTTCCGCGAGAATGCCGGGGACCGCACCCGGAGCGGCCTGTTGGAGCGTGTTGACGCGAGCCAGGGCGCGTTGCTTCTCGGCATCCTCGCGTCGATCCTGCTCCTTGCGAACCTGATCCAAGGCGGTGCGCGTCTCGCCGAGTTGCCAGGTCACCAGCCCGAAAGCGACGACGATAATGGCTGCCAGAGTCGCCAGCAGTCCCGCCATCGCGGGCTGGCGCTTGACCCACTTGAGCAGCCGTTCCGCGCGCCCCACGGGCCTTGCCGCGATCGGCTCGCCGTTGCGCCAGCACCGCAGATCGTCGGCCAGATCCTCGGCAGAGGGGTAGCGGCGGCCGGGGTCCTTGTGCAGACATTTCAAACAGATCGTCTCCAGATCGCGCGGCACGCCGCGCCGGTGCCGCGAGGGCGGGGTCGGCTCCGCGTTCAGCACCTGCTGGATCACGTCATAGGCGGTTTCTCCCCTGAACGGTCCCCGACCCGCAAGCAGCTCATACAGAATGATGCCCAGCGCATAGACGTCCGCGGCAGGGCCCGTGTCGTGGACCTTGCCGGCAGCCTGCTCGGGTGCCATGTAGGCGGGTGTTCCCAGGACGGCGCCGGACTGGCTGACGTCGCTGCCGCTGTCCATTCGTTTCGCCAAACCGAAGTCACCGATTTTCGGTATGCCGGCCGCGTCGAGCAACACGTTGGCCGGCTTGAGGTCGCGATGAATGACGCCGCGCAGATGGGCGAAGTGCATCGCCCGCGCCAACGTTTCGGCCAGGTCAGCCGCCTCGGCCGGCGACGGCGTCCAGTCTTTGAGCTTTTTGTCGAGCGAGCCGCTTGCGCAGAACTCCAGCGAGTAGAAGGGCAAGCCGTCGTGTTCGCCGACCTCGAATAACTGCACGATGTTTGGATGAACGAGGCGGGCGACAGACTCTGCCTCGATCTGAAAACGAATTCGATCCTTGACGTCGGTATGCTTGCCGGCAAGGACCATCTTCAGAGCGACAAGGCGGTCAGCCTTGATCTGCCGCGCCTGGTAGACGATGCCCATACCACCGTGTCCCAACTCGCCAAGAATCTCGTAGCCAGGTACGACGAGAAGCGACGGCGATTCCGGCCCCTGCCGCACAGTCGAGCTTCCGCCCGTCAGAAGCGTCCCTGCCCCCGTCGCCGGCGATGGTTGGGGATCGCTTACGGAAGGGACTCTTGTGGGCAGGTTGGGATCGGTCGCCAGCGCGCCGGCAGGAGACTGG
>JBBRIK010000755.1:0-4018 GCA_038221045.1 Gemmatales bacterium | reverse complement strand
AGGACTCCGCTATGTCCGCGAATCATCCCTCGAATGTTCCTTACTCATCCGAACCCAAACTGCTCGACCGATTCCGCACGGCTCTTCGGATTCGAGGCTACCAGCCCGAGGCCGTCGAATCCCAAACCCGGTACACTCGCGAATTCATCCTCTTTCAGCCAAACCAAGGTGCCGGGCACCGAATGGGATCACCCAGCGCGAAAAACGGATAGTCTTCTCCTTTGCGCACCGCGATCGATTCCACTCCCTGACCGGGGGTGTGGCGTCCAGTTAATTAATGAATTGTGCGCCAGGTTAATCGATGCACACTGCACCGCGTAGCGCTAATTCCTCCAGGCCTCCATATTCCTCCATCGGCCTGTTCGAGCAGGCAAAGGGGCCGCGGATCGATTCACAATTCTGCTCCAACTCGACCGCGAAGGCCCAACCCCGCTCAAAGCTTCTCCACGCGCTCGACAGTGATGGCGTTTCCCTCGGGGATGGGGTCGAAGGGCGGGTCCTTGGCCAGCCAGGCGGCCTTCTCGGCAACCTTCTTCGCCTGTTCTTGCAGGTCGCGCTGACTGTTGGCGTAGACCGACACGTCCGCCTGGCAGTTCTGGCCCGACGCGGTGCGGCCATGCAAGCGTAAGTCGAATCGCATGTTTGAGCGTGCTCCTTACGGTGTTTCCCGGATGCGCCTTCTCGTCGCATTCACCCACCGACTTCATCGAAGCGGCGTCGCTGGCAGGCGTCGAGGTAGGCGGACTCCAGATCGAGGGCGACGCAAAGTTCCGCCTCCAACGATAGAGGCATCGTCGGCAACGGTTGCCCCACGGTCAAGGGAACCGGCCAGGTATCGATCACTTCCACACCATCGCGGCGCAATGGCCGGTACGCGACACTGTAGATCGCCGGCGAGGAGGGCATTCGGAACCCAGGCTGTTCGAGCAAGTCCATCAATTCATCGTGCAGGTTCGCCTGACGAATCGTCACCACATCGACGATGACCAGCCCGACGCCGCGAGCCAGACAGGACGCGCACTTGGCCGCGAACAGACGACGCTTCTGGGTGCGATCCTTGTTGCCGGGACTGACTAACTCAACCGCTGCCGCCAATCGGCGTCCCCCTTCCGTCGAGACGATCTCGATGGTGCAGCCCTCCGGAAACAGGGCCGGCAATGTCAGGGGAGCAGGCGACGCAGATTCCTTGTAGGTAGCGACGTCGATCTCGATGGCCCCTCCTGAGTGAACCTGTTCGAGAGCGATGAACCCGGAGGGCAGCACTTCGCCATTGAGCGTGTCGGCCAGGGCGCTGGCCCAGGTCGTGTGAAACGATTCCCAGGGGCGACGTTCACTCAGGGGAGGACGAAAATGATCGCGTAGCGGCATACGACAATTCCTCGATAATCACCTGCTCCACTCTAGCAGATCGAGTACAACTGCCGATACAGTGGACCCGCCAAGCTGAGTTGCCCCAAGAGAAATGCTCATGACGCTCCCACGCTGTCTGCTCGTCTTTCCCTGCGTGCTGCTGGCCGTCTGCCCATCGCCAGCAGCGGAGGGGGCTGTCGATCTCGGCGGCGTCACGGAGCGGCACGAGATGGTGTCGATGCGCGACGGCAAGAAGCTCTCCACTTACCTCTATTTCCCGGCAGGGAAAGGCCCCTGGCCTGTCCTCTACGAGCAGCGCTACGCCGACCTCCGCGCCCCGGAGACGCGCAAGTCGTTCGCCCGGCTGGCGGCGGCCGGGTATGTCGTCGCCGGTCAGAACTTCCGCGGCACGCATCTCTCCGAAGGCGTCTGGGCCGGCTATCGCGCCCTGGGTTGGGGCGAGAAGCAGGACGGCTTCGATAGCGTCGAATGGCTCGCGCGCCAGCCGTGGTCCACCGGCAAGATTGGCACGTTCGGTGGCTCGCAGGCCGGGTTCGCCCAGAACTTCCTTGCCGTCACACGGCCTCCCCACCTCGTCTGTCAGTACATGATCGACACCGGCCTGAGCCTGTTCCACGAAGGCTATCGCATCGGCGGCACGACTCGCCCCGAACGGTTCAAGTCGATGGACGCCGTCTGTCGCGATCCGCAAGACAATCGCCGGCTGCTCCAGGAGTGGTTTCGTCACCCCACCTACGACGCCTACTGGGCCGACGAGGATTGCACCCTGCACCTCGACAAGATGGACGTTCCTTGTTTCACCGTCGGCAGTTGGTACGACTTCATGTGCGCCGGTTCTGTTGAGAGTTTCATCGGCCGGCAGCACAAGGGCGGGCCGAACTCACGCGGCAAGCAACAACTCCTCATCGGTCCCTGGCTGCATGGCCGGCTCAAGGATGCGAACAAGGTCGGCGAGTTGACCTATCCCGATAACGCGAAGTTCGCCCTCGAATCGCACATGATCCGCTGGTTCGATCATTATCTCAAGAGCGTGGACAACGGCGTCGAACGCGAGCCGGCGGTGCGCTACTACACGATGGGCGCGCTCGGCGAGAAGGCCGCGCCCGGCAACGAGTGGCGGACCGCAAGCGATTGGCCCCTCCCCGCCCGCGCCGCTTCCTATTACCTTCGCGCGGGCGGGAAGCTGGCGACGCAAACGCCAGACGAGGACGACTCCACGACGCACTTCCAGGCCGATCCGCTCCATCCCAATGAGATCCCTGGGCGAGGCTTTCCGGGTGCGTCTGACGCGCGCAACTTCGAGAAGCAGGCGGAAGTGCGGACCTTCACCAGCGAGGCGCTGACGGAGCCGATCGAGTGGACGGGCAAGGTGCAGGCGGAGTTGTACGTCTCCTCGACGGCGAAGGATACCGATTTCATCGTCCGGCTAAGCGACGTCTATCCCGATGGGCGATCCATCCTGCTCATGGACTACGTCCGCCGGGCGCGCTACCGCGAGGGCTACGACAAGGAAGTATTCATGGAGTCGGGCAAGGTCTACAAGGTGGCGTTCGACGCCGGCTGGACGAGCCAGGTGTTCAATCGCGGCCATCGCATCCGCATCACCATCGCCAGCACCGGCGCGCCGTTCTACGAGCCGAACCCGAACACGGGAGAGGCGTTGACCGTCGAACCGCCGAAGAAGACGATCGTCGCGAAGAATAGCGTCCACCACGATCACCGCTACGCCTCGCGCGTCCTTGCGCCTGTCCGTTCGCCTGGCCTCACCGGCGAGGAACGGTCGCAGATCGAGAGCGAACTGAAGGAGCTGAACGAACGCTTGAAGAAACTGCGCTCGGGGAAAGAGACAGTGCTGAAGCCGGACGCCCTGGCGGACGCCGAGGTGTTCGCGAAGGGCGTGACCTGGGCCTTGCGCCACGACACACAGTTCGAGCCGGCCGATGTGGCGCTGCTGAAGAAGGCGCTGGTTCGGGGCAAGGATCGCGTCACGACCCTGGAGGCCGGCAAGCAGCCCTGGACGGAGAAGAAGGGACGAGTCGTCCGCGCCTACGTCTCCGCCGTCGATGGTTCCGTGCAGCCTTGCGGAGTGATCGTGCCGGTGAAGTACGACGCTCGCAAGCCGATCCGTCTGGATGTCGTGCTTCACGGCAGTAGCCGGCCCGTCGGGATGAGCGAGCTGCGATTCCTCAATCGCTTCGATGAGGGAGACGAGGGCGGCAAGAACATTCCCGAGCAGGACTTCATCGAACTGCACCCTCTCGGCCGGGTGGAGAACTGCTATCGCTGGGCCGGCGAGACGGACGTCTTCGAGGCCATCGAGGCGGTCTGCCGCAACTACAAGATCGACCGCGAGCGGATCGTGCTGCGCGGCATGTCGATGGGCGCTTCGGGGACCTGGCATCTCGGTCTGAAACATCCCGACCGTTTCGTCGCCCTCGGGCCTTATTGCGGCTACGTCGATACGCACCAGTTCTCACTGACCCCGCTGGCGAACTTCGTCAAGGTCGGCCCATTGCCGGCGCATCAGGAGAAGGCGCTGCACATGCTCGACTCGATCGACTATGCGGCCAATGCAGGGGTCGTGCCGGCCATCGCCTGCATGGGAGAGAAAGACGTCTTCTTTCAGGCTCACGTCCTGATGGGCAAG
>JBBRIK010000754.1:0-4027 GCA_038221045.1 Gemmatales bacterium | reverse complement strand
AGCAGGCGAGGCTTCTGGAAGCGATTGACGAGCAACTTGCGCTGCTGGGCGGGGAAGCGATTCTGCTCCTCGCTCACTGTCAGGATGTACTCGCCGCCCTCGGCCTGAAGAGGAATGTCCCATTCGCCGCCGCCGATGCCGCGAACCATCTTGCTCTCGGGACTGAAGACGCCCGCGCCCTGAGTCGGCCCCTTCTGCGCGAACTGAAGGAAGTCGTTTTGCGGGATCTCGAACGTCTGCTGTTGCGGGGTGGCGATCGTGTAGTGAATCGCGAGCCGCTCGGCCGCCGGCTGAAGGCTGAAGCGATCCAGGGTCAGCGAGCGAAAGCGGACCGTCTCGCCGGGCTGATACATCGGCTTGTCGGAGATGAGATGAGTCAAGTAGGTGGCCGGCGTCAGGAGGAAGTCCTCTTGCAGGACGCTGGCGGTGCCGTCGCTGGTGGACGCCTTGACCTGGAGAGTGATCCGTGAGCCAGGCACGGCTTCGGGGTTGGGCAGTGTCAGGCGGCGTGTGCCGTCGATATCGAGGTCCTTCGCCTCGAAGAGGACCTTGTCGCCGCGCTCCCGGTCGACGACGCGAACGTCGCGCAGGGTACCGCGAACGGGCTGATTGTTGCCGTCGCGCAGAGAAAGCTGATAGTCGTTGCCGCCGCCTCCGGCCACAAGCGTGGCGGGACCCGAGACGACGAGGCTGCGGTGGCTCTTCAGCACCTGCTCGCGCCGGGCGGCAAACCGCTCTTGACGTGTCTGTTCGAGCCGGACGGCTTCGTCTTCAATCGCTTTCTGCATCTCGCCGAGTTGCGCGATAGCGTCGTGATGGCCATTCAACTCGCGGCGAGCGCCGGCGTAGTCGAGAGCGAGGACCGTCGGGACGCCGAGCGAGCAGAGGAGGGCGGCCGCGGCGGCCCAGCGCCGCCAGGCGATCGCGCGGCGCGGGCGGGCCGGCATCGACAGCACAACCGGGATCGGCTCGGGCTGCGCGGCGGGAGGCGCGAACTGGACGGCGGGGAACTCCAGGCGGGCGGCGGCGGCGAACAGCTGTTGCTGTCCCTGTGCGTCGCTCAGCGCGGACTGGCAGTGGGGACAGGAATCGAGGTGGCCGCGCATTTGCTCGCTGACGTCCGCATCGAGCAGATCGTAGACGAAATCGAGCATCTGAGCCTGATAGTCCAAACAGCGGTCCATGTTCATCTCCGGCAATTCATCTCGCGTGGGCAGTAAACTCGCTACGCCGCAAGCGGCAAGACCCTACGTCCCCCGTTCGTCCCCCTCCGTGGCACCCTCCGGGTTGAGTATCTTCCTCAGCTTCTGCAAAGCACTCCGCATTTGCGTCTTGACAGTCCCCACCGGGCGATTGTGCAACTCCGCGATCTGTTCGTACGTCAAGTCGCCGTTCTGCCGCAAGAGAAAGACTTCCTTCTCCTCGGCGCGCAGATGCATCAAGGCGTCGCGGAGTTGGCCGAGCGTCTCCTTCTCCTCGACGACCTGCACCGGCATGACGGGGTCGATCATTGGCATCACATCGGCTCCGAGCAACGGTTTGACCTTTCTTCGCCAGGCGCTGCGCTGCAAGTCCTTGGCCGCGTTGATACCGACGCGGAAGATCCAGGCGCGGAGGTTCTGCACTTCGGGCAGCATCTCCTGAGTGCGCCAGCAACGGAGGAAGACTTCCTGAGCGATGTCCTGGGCGTCCTCACGATTGCCGAGCAAGAACCAGAGCGTGCTGACCAACTCATCCTTCAGGTCATTGAAAGCGCGCAGCAGAAGATCCCCAGTGGAGAGTTCAGGGGGGGGCTCCACGGCCGGTGAGGCAAGCACGCTCGCGGTCGTTTTGCTCATACCGTCACCCTAACAGACGATTCGACCACAAGAAAGTTTGAAGAGATGTCTTCTCTTGCCGCTTGCGGCTTAGCGGAAGTGAAGACCGCTAAGCCGCAAGCGGCAAGAGGGGAAGTTCGTACTTTATACTGCATGACGCCTCCTGACGCGCTTGCCATTCTGATCAGCGGCGGACTCGACAGCGCCATCCTGCTCGGCGAATCCCTGCGCGAGCGAACAGTTGTTCACCCTCTTTACATCCGCACGGGACTGAACTGGGAGCCGGTCGAACTCGCCCATTTGCAACGCTACCTGGCCGCGCTCGCGGGACCAACTCTGCGTCCGCTGAGCATCCTCGAACAGCCGGTTGCGGACCTCTATGGCAAGCACTGGAGCCTGACCGGCGAGAACGTGCCGGACGCCGACACTCCCGACGAGGCCGTTTTCCTGCCGGGACGCAACGTCCTCTTGCTCTCGAAAGCCCTGTTGTGGTGTCATTTGCATGAGGTGTCGGCCCTCGCCCTGGGGACACTGGGCAGCAATCCGTTCCCCGACGCGACGCCCGCCTTCTTCGACGCCTTCGCTCGCCTCGTTGGCGAGGCGGTCGCTGGGCGGGTACGGCTGCTGCGTCCCTATCAGGATTTGCACAAGGTCGAGGTGATGCGGCGCGGGCATGGCCTGCCTCTGGAGCTGACGTTTTCGTGCATTCGGCCGGTGAACGGGGTTCATTGTGGCTGCTGCAACAAGTGTGCGGAGCGAAAGGGAGGCTTCCTTGACGCCGGGATGCCCGACCCGACGGCGTACCGCGAGGAGCGAACATGTACCGGGTGACGCGCGAGATCACTTTCTGTTACGGCCATCGGCTGCTCGAATACGACGGCAAGTGCCGACACCTTCACGGGCATAACGGTCGAGCCGTCATCACGTTGGCGTCAGCCGAACTCGACGCACTCGGCATGGTCATGGACTTCTCCCTGCTCAAGCGTGTCGTCGGCGGCTGGATCGACACGAACCTCGATCACAAGATGCTGTTGCATAAAGACGATCCTGTCCTGTCTTTTCTGCAAGCCCAGAAAGAACCCATCTTCGTGGTGGACGTCAATCCGACGGCGGAGAACATCGCCCGGCTGATCTACGATTATGCGGTCTCGCAGGGGTTTCCCGTCACCGAAGTGACGTTGTGGGAGACCGATTCGGCCTATGCCACCTACGCGCGGCCGATCTGATTCGTGGGTTTATCGCTTGACATCGGGCCATTCGGATTCGTAGGATAAATCATGTGATCGGGAAAAGATCACCTCCTGTCTCGTTAGTGGATCGAGCTTCCGAACGACTTTTCGGATGCGATTAGGCGGTTGAGTGCCGGGACGGCACGCACATGTCCGCATTTATCTCGCAACGTCGAGATTCCCTCCCTCTCCTGTGACCCAGGAGAGACATAACATTCGGGTCGTGCCGATTCCTTCACGGGATCGTCAGGGACCGAACCTTCCGGGAGCGGTGTGTTGTTCCTAGCCCCCCTGGGACATGCCCGCTTCCGGATGTTTTTTTCTCTCCCCTCCTTCAAGTCCGAATCGCCGTCGCGAACGCCGTCGCATAAGCCCGACAGTGGGCCATCGATAGCAGGACGACACCGACGCCGCGCTGCTCGGCAAGGTCGCGGATCGCGCCGCGCAGGACGACGCGCGGCATGACGCCAGCAACCTGGCGAATCTCGATGTCGGTCCAGTTCAGTCCCGGCTTCCAGGACATTCCCAGGCATGTGAATACGGCTTCCTTGGCGGCCCAGCGCGTGGCGAAGTGGATGAAGGGCCGTTTACGAGCCTGACAGAAGCGGATTTCGCGGCTGGTGAAGACGCGCAGGAGGAACTGTTCGCCGTGCTTCTCGATGAGCCTGCCGATGCGCAGACACTCGATGATGTCGGTGCCGACGCCGAGGATTTCCATGATGAGGTTCTCCGGCCCCGCTTGCGGCGTTGCAGAACGATGCAACGCCGCAAGCGGCGAAGCGGGGGTACTCGATAATCGATCTTAGCAAGCCCCTCCATCGGCTGTACAATCACTCCTCCGGAAATCTCGCTCTCCGCTCAGGATGAAGACCGATGACGCAAGAACGCGAAACGGCCCTCCTCGCCGACCTGACGCCCGCCCAGCGCGAGGCGGTCATGCACGTCGAAGGCCCCTTGCTCATCCTCGCCGGCGCCGGCAGC
>JBBRIK010000753.1:0-4032 GCA_038221045.1 Gemmatales bacterium | reverse complement strand
CTATTTGTGTGCTACTTTTCCACCGGTGGATTATCCGTCCCCCAATGAGGGCCATCCCGTGTCAATCCCGTCGATCCTCCTCGTGGGCCTCTCCCCGGAACTGGAGGGTCTGCGCTGGCAGGCCCCCAGTCGTCTGCGGATCGGCCGCTTCGCCAGCGGTATCGAGGTCGTTCTCAACGACGCTTCAATCAGTCCTCATCACGCCGAAGTTCTATCCAGCCGGCAAGGCTGGGTCGTTCGAGATCTGGGCAGCCGGCACGGAACCTTCGTCAATGGCCAGTCCGTCAACGGCAAGCAGGCCACGCTTCAGAACGGCGATCGTCTTCAACTCGGCCGGCTCCTTCTCGAGGTCACCCTGATCGCCGGCGATCCGGAACCGCCCTCTCCCGTTGCTCCGTCCGCGACTCTGGAAACGCTGCCTCCTCCAGCCGCCATCGCCCTACCGCCGGTCGGCATCAAGACCAGCGGGGCATTTCTGCGCGTTCAGGCCAGCTCCAAGCACACCTGGGAACAGGCCATTGAGACCGTCACCCCGGCGGGCAACCTCGGCGGCTGGCGCGACACGCATGTTCGCGCCCTACTGCGAGCCGGCCACACGGTCTGTAAGGTGACTTCTCCCGACGATCTGCTCCAGGCGATCCTCGACGACGCCGTCACGGTCTTTGAAGCGCAGCGCGGCTCAATCCTGCTCGCCGACGAGGAGACGGGGATGCTGCATCTGCGCGCCCTCTCGCTGGCTCGGCCGACGCTGCGCAACAAGGGGACGCACAGCCAGACGCTTGTCGAGCGCTGCTTCTCTCACAACGAGTCGATGCTGTGCGCGGACGTCAAGATGGAGTTGGACATTCGCAACGTCGGCAGCGTGGCTCATGGGGCCATGACGTCGATCATTTGCGCTCTGCTGCGAACGCCGAGACAGCGAATCGGCGTCTTGCACCTGGATCGAGGTCCGCTCCAGCAGCCGTTCAGCCGCGAGGAGTTTCACCTCGCCGATGCCATCGCGGCGACGGTCTCGGTCGGCATCGAGAGCGCCCAACTGGTCGAGAAGCAGCGCCTGCAGTTCCTGCAAACGGTGACCGCCCTGGGCCGAGCTGTCGAGATTCGCGATTCCTACACGGCCGACCACACCAATCGCGTGACGGCTTACTCGCTGCTGCTGGCCGAGGAACTGACGCTTTCCGATCCCGACCTAAAACTGCTCCAGGTCGGCACGCCGTTGCACGACATCGGCAAAATCGGCATCGAGGACGCGGTCCTTCGCAAACCGTCGTCGCTGACGCACGACGAGTTCGAGCACATGAAGACGCATACGGTGAAGGGCGCTGCCATTCTGGAGACGATCCCGGCCCTTCGCTCGGTAATCCCGATCGCCCGGAACCATCACGAGCGCTGGGACGGCACGGGCTATCCGGACGGCCTGGCGGCGGAGCAGATCGCCCTGGTAGCGCGGATCGTCGCCGTGGCCGATGCTTTCGACGCAATGACGTCGAATCGTCCCTACCGCAAGGCGATGACGATGGAATCTGCCTTCGCCGAGTTGATCGCGAAGGCCGGCAGTCACTTCGATCCCATTTGCGTGCGTGCGTTCATGGCGCGGAAGGCGCAGGTGGAAGCGACCGTCCGTGTGCCGGAATCAGAGAATGGCTCGATCGAGATGCTGAAGAAACTGTTGAGTTGAGCCGTCTTTCCGCTTGCGGCTTAGCGGGAAACTCCGCTAAGCCGCAAGCGGAAAGACGTCACCGGACGAGTCGCCGATCGAGACCGCGAGCCGGACGCGGGACAGGTACAGCCGCGATCACTTTTGCCGCCCCCTCCTCCGTCGCGGACGAAATCCGACCGCCTTCAATTCGCACGAACGGCAGCAGCACCGGTCCGGGAACGCTCGCGGAGCGAGCCTTCTCCAGTTGGCGATACTGCTCGCGACGGAGCATGCGGAACTGATAATCGTCCCATAGCTGCTGGAAGCGCCGATCACGTCCATTGCGGAACAGCGCTGCCTGCAAGGCGCCGCGAGCATCATCGGCCCGGCCCGCCAGTCGCAGCCCCTTGACCAGCTTGCCCAGCACTTCCGCGTCGTCCGGCTTCAACTCGACCGCCCGCTTCAGATGAGTGACCCCCTCATCCGCCTGTCCATTGCGAACGCAGAGCAAGCCGAGTTCGATCAGGCTCTCCACTCGTTCGGGGTCCAGTTCGATGGCCCGGCGATAGTGTTCGGCAGCGCGTTCCCACTGTTCGGGATCCTGCTCGCGCGTTGCACCGGCGAGGAGATGGTGATAGTGAGCGTTGTCGGGATCGTGTTGCAGGGCGGTGGCGAGATGACGGCACGCCCGGCTGTACTTCTTGCGTTTGATCTGGATTTCGCCCAGACGCGCTTGCGTCTCCTCCGCGACTTCCCGAGGCAATTCGCGGAAGCGAGAAAGGCGAGAGAGGATGGAGAAGGCGTCGTGAACGCGACCGAGTTGTTGATGGGTTCGGCCCATGCCGAGGAGTCCTTCCGCCAGACTGAGCATCCTGCTCATCTTGCCGCCTCCATGCTGTTTGTGGGCGTGAAACCGCGCCAGGAGGCGCTATCATACCGAGCGCTGCACTGCGAGCAAGATGAATCCCCGCTTCTGTTTGCGTTTCGCGCTGTTGCCCCACTTCTCATCCCGGAATTGTGAGGCAAGAGCGCGAAACGCAAGCAAGGCGCACGCGCTACACGCGCTCACCGCGAGTCTTGCGGCGGTAGACGAGCGTGATCTCGTTGCCCGTCTCGTTGTGAGTGACGTCATCCATGAAGGTGCGGATCAGCAGCAGTCCGCGGCCGCTCGGAAGCAGCAGGTTCTCCGGGTCCGTCGGGTCCGGTACCTTCGACACGTCGAAGCCCGGCCCCTCGTCGCGCAGCACGAACACCGCCTGGGCGGGAGTGATGGTTGCGTAGACGTGCAAGCGCCTGTTTCTGTACGGCGATTGATGGAGCCGCTCGCGCGCCTGGCGAGTGTACTCGTCCTTGTTGCCTTCCTTCAGCTTCGAGGACAGTTCGAGGTTGCCATGATGCATGCCGTTGACGATGGCCTCCTCAAGGGCGACGCCGGCTCGGATGTGTCCGTTGGCGTCGCAGAGGCCCATGCCGGCCAGATGCTCCTGAATGTAGCCGATGAACACCGGCACCAGGCCGACGTCGTTTTCCAGCGCCAGTTCGCAGTGGACATGTTTGAGTCCCTCGAGGAACTGACGGCGGCGGCGTTCGGCCCGTCCGGCCGACAGCACCTGCGTCATGACCGCCGGCAGCTGCTCGTGCAGCACGCGCTTGGGGACGTAGCTGGCCGCGCCGGTCTGAAGGGCCTGGGTCGCTACCTGCTCGCCGCCCGAGGCCGTCATCAGGATCACCGGCGTGTGCGGAAAACGCTTGCAGATCTCGTGGACCAGTTCCAGTCCGTCCATCCGCGGCATCATCAGGTCGGTCAGCACGGCGCAGGGGCGATGGAGTTGGATTGCTTCCATCGCCTCGACACCGTCCGCAGCGAAGATCACATGGAGGCCAAGCCTCTTGCGAAGGATATTGGCCGCGAGGCGGGCGTCGATCGGCGAATCATCGACGACCAGGACAGTTGCCGCCTCGTTCTTGTCCCCGTTTTCGGGAATCGTGTCGGAGACGGGCAGTTCGCTGATTGCAGATACCATGATGGTCCTCCTCGGCTCAGGCGGCCGGGACTTGGGATAGTTCGATGAGGTACGGGGTCAGTTCGTCGATGGCCGCCAGCAGCAACTCGAAAGATTCGGCCGCCCCGGACAGCACGCCCTTCTGGCCGAGCAGTTCCAGTTCGCGCGCCGCCTCCGAGACGCGCTTCGCTCCCAGGCTGGCGGAGGTGCCAAAGAGCAGATGCGCCTTCAGTTTCAACATGTGCGTGTCGCCATGACGGATGCTGGCGTGGATGTCCTCCACCCAGACCGGAGACTCTTCGAGGTAGATGCTCACCAGTTCGCGGAGCAGGTCCACATCGTCGCCGATGCGCGCCATCAGCGAGACGCGGTCCAGGATGGCGGCCGACG
>JBBRIK010000752.1:0-4032 GCA_038221045.1 Gemmatales bacterium | reverse complement strand
GGGCGGCGGTACTCAGCGAGGACGGCCGGCTGGAACGCTACTTCGCCCAGCGACCGGGCTCTCCCTACCGACGGCGTGCCAAGAGTGCCTGAATCCAACGGCAGTCCACGGCCTCTGTCTCACAAAGCTGTGGATGGCCTCCATCGCGCCATCGGTGAAATAGCTTCCCGTACTCTTGCCGCTTGCGGCTTAGCGGGCTGACCGCTAAGCCGCAAGCGGCAACGAGGTGAAGGGATTTCGGCCCGCTTCACTTCTTCGGCGGGATCAACTCCAGACAGACGAGATGCTCCTTGCCACGCAGATAGAGCAGTCCATGCGAGAGGATCGGTGCCGCCCAGCAGGGGTACGTCAGCAGCGGATCGGCGTCGCGGTCGGGTTTCCCATCCTTCCCCGGCGGAAAGGTCACCATCAGCGACACTTCCTCGTATTCCTTCGGGTTCACCTTGAGCAGCCGCAAGTCGCCATACTCGCCCATGCAGACGAAATGTCCATCGACCATCAGCAGCGACGTTCGCGCCAGCCGTGGCTTACTCCACATCTCCTTGCCTGTGGCCAACTCGATGCAGCGCAACTCCGCGTTGTTGTCGTGCCGGCCGCTGCTGCCATAGAGGTAGCCGTCGTGATGGACCGGCGTCATCCAGTGACACTGCATGCTCTTGTCGAGCCGGCCCTTCTCCGCGTCGGTCCAGAGCACCTTGTACTCGCCCGGCTTCACCTGCAACAGTGCGCTGCCGGGGCCGTACGTCTCCGAGATGAACACCTTGTCGCCAATGACGACCGGATTGCTCGCGTTAACGCTTTCGAGCGACTTCGCGCGCCAGGGGAAGAAGAAGTCCTTCTTGCCATTGCCCGGATCAAAGGCGAGCAGGCCTGAGCGATTCAGCACGAAGCACCAGCGCCGGCCGCCGATGGTCGCCAGCGTCGGACTGGCGTAACTGGCCAGCTCGTTCGAGAGCTTCCACTTCTCCTTGCCGGTCTTCTTGTCGAACGCGACGACGTTGCTGCCGTTGCCCTTGAGCCTGTCGAAATCGACGTCTTCCGAGCCTTTCGGACTGCCGCCCACCTGGGCGATCAGCAGATCGCCTTCGATCACCGGCGCGGAGCCGACGCCGAAGTAATTCTGGATCACGCCATATTCCTTGAACGTGTCCACTTTCCAGATCAGCTTGCCATCGTCGGCTTTCACACAGTGGAGCATGCCCTCGGAACCGTAAAGGTACACGCGATCGTCGTCGGCGATGGGACAGCAGCGCGGCCCAGGGCTGTAGTGGAACTTGTCCTCATAGGTGGTGTCGTACTCGAACTTCCAGACGGACTTGCCGGTGCGCGCCTCCATGCAGGTGAGGCGAGCTTTGTCGGCGTGACGATCGAAGAAGAAGAGTTTGCCCTTCTGAATGCAGGGAATGGCGTAACCCTCGCCGGTCTTGTGCGACCAGACGACCCGCAATCCCTCTTTCGGCCAGGGAGAGAGAATGCCCTTTTCCGTCGAGGTGCTGTTGCCCTGCGGGCCGAGAAACGCGGGCCAGTCGCTGCCCTTCGCCAGCTCGGCGGCCGCGACGAGGTTGGCGAGGAGGAGGCAGCAGTAGAGTGCGAGAGGTCGCATGGAGTTCGTTCTCCGAGTTCGCCGTGTGCGGCGTGGCAGGTCATCCACGCTACTGTACCCGTTCGCGGAAGTGGCGGACAGACCGCACTTCGCGGAGCTTCTTCCTTGCCAGGCTCCAGGAGCGGTGAGTAGGATCAATCATCGCTTCCTGATGCGACGTGGAGAGAGACTGCTCATGGACGCCATTATCTACGAACAATGCAATCGTTCGCTGACTCCCGGAGAAGCTCGGTCTGGCAAATGGCCAGGCTCTCCCACGACTCCGTCTCGATCTGAAAATCGCTCGCTGAGTGGAGGAGGACGAATTTGGAAAATCGTCCTCCAACAGTCTGGCCCACACGCTTTTGTGAAGCCGCTTCAGGGCGGTTTGAGAGGAATCGCGCATGGCTCGCATCGTTCGTCTTGCCGCTGTCAGTTACGCTCCGCCGCCGCACGACCATCATGGCCAGGGAGTGAACCTCAAGGGTGTTCGTGAAATCGCTCTGAAGGTCGCGAAGGAGAAGCCCGATTTCATCTGTTTTCCTGAGATCTGCGCCTGCGGTGGGCCGTTCGACAAGGCGATCAAGCAGGCACCCGAGTTGAAGCCGTTCGTCGCCGAGGTCGCGAAAATCGCGAAGGAGGTCAAGGCCGCTCTCGTCGTGCCGCTGCTCGAACGGCACATGGGACAGGTCTACAACTCCGTTCCCATCGTCGATCGCAACGGCAAGCTGATCCTGGTCTATCGCAAGAACTATCCGACGACCGGCGAGATGGAGAAGGGCGTCGCTCCGGGCTGGGAAGTGCCGGTCGGCGTCTGTGACGGCGTCCGCGTCGGAGCGGCCGTCTGCTTCGACGCCAACTATCCCCAGGTGGCGGCCGAGCTGGAGAAGCAGCGGGCGCGGGTCGTCTTTTGGCCGTCGATGTACTGGGGCGGGCAGTTGCTCCAGCACTGGGCGCTGCGGTATGGCTTCTACGTCGTCGTCGCCTATGGACCGGAGAGCGCCGTCATCGACATCAGCGGACGCTATCTGGTCAAGCAGGGAGCGGACACCCATCAGGTCCGCGGCGGGCGTCTGCCGCCGTGGGCCATCGCGGAGGTGAACGTCGATCGCGAGGTCTATCACCTCGATTTCAACCAGAACAAGTTCCCGGCAATCCGCGACAAGTACGGGCCAGACGTGGCGATTGAGGTGTATCAACCGGAGGCGTACTGGATCCTGACGAGCTGTCGCGAGGGGCTGAGCGTCGAGCAGATCGCAAAGGAGTTCGAGCTTGAGACGCTGCGCGATTACCTGGCTCGCAGTGCCGTAATGCGAGAGAAGCACCTGCGTGGCCATCCGCGTCGCTGACCCCTCGATCATCACGGCTCTTGAGAGCGGCACCTGTTGAATCGACCGCACAACAGGTGCTGGCACTCACACCCGCACGCGAGTAGAATCATCAAATTGCCAATCGTCTCCCACCCCGACAGGTGCAACCATGCGCGTGCCTTCCTGGTGCCTCGCTTTCGCTCTGCTGGCGTTCACCGGCTTCTGTGACGCTGCCGACATGCTCGACCCAGCCGTCGAAAAGCTCAAGGAGGCGGTCGAGGGCAAAACGGGAGACCGCGACAAGGTACGCCACGAAGTCCTCGCCTTCATCAAGAGCAAGAACGGCACCCCCGCCGCCGTCCAGGCTTCCGATTTGCTCACGAAACTTCCCTCGCCTCTGGACAAGCTCGATCCGAAGTTGATTCCTGCTCTCGATCGCTTCGACGGGCAGCCGAAGGAACTCGTCGCCGTCCTTGGCGAACATCGGGGCCGGCAAGGGTCTCCCGTCACCTGCGTCGTCTACAGCCGCGATGGCAAGCGCATCATCAGCGGCGGCACCAACTCACTCGTCCGTCTCTGGGACTCGACGACGCTCCGGCAACAGACCCTTGTCGGCACCAGTTACTACACGACCTGTTTGGCTCTCTCCGAAGACTGCAAGACCCTCGCGGCCGGCACCGCCAACGGGGTGTTGTTCGTCTGGGACGTTTCGGGAGACAAGGCGGTTGAGACAGGCCGATTCACCATTGGCACCAGCACAGTGCACAGCGTCGATATCAGCAAGAACAACAAGCTGCTCGCGGCGGGGGTCTACGACGGCCTCGTCCACACTTTTGATCTCGACGGCAGCAAGCCGAAGGAGAGAACGCAACTCTCCGGCCACAAAAGCGCCGTGCGGGCCGTTCATTTTACCCCGGACAGCCGAACGCTCGCGGCCGGCGCGACGGATGGCACCATCCGCTTCTGGAGCTTCCCGGAGAAAGAGAAGATCAATGAATTGGGGACGCTCGCAGCCCACACGGCGGCCCTGTCGTCGATGACCTTCACAGCCCGCGGCGCGCAGCTCGTCGCGGGTTGCGATGATGGCCACATCGTCCGCGTCTTGATGGGGGCCAAGTTCACCAAGGGGGCGTTCTTCAA
>JBBRIK010000751.1:0-4033 GCA_038221045.1 Gemmatales bacterium | reverse complement strand
GAGTTGGCCGGACCAGCAGGAGTGGGCGTTGGGGTGGGTGCAGCGGATCGGCGCGTTATACCACCTCAAAGGCCGCCGGCTGGAGTTGCGTGAAGACAGCGAGGGGTTCGAGCAGCGGGATCGAGACCTGCGTGAGGCGGTGGAGGCGATGTCGGCCCAGGCTGAGCAGGAACTGGAGGAGCCGTCGTTGCACCCGGCGCGGCGCAAGGCGTTGGTGAGTCTGGGGGCCCACTGGACCGGGCTGACGGTGTTCGTGGAACACCCGGAAGTGCCGATGGACAACAACACGGCAGAGCGTGCGGAGCGTGGCCCGGTGGTGGGGCCGGAAGAACTACTATGGTTCGGGGTCGGTGTGGGCGGGACGCCTGGCCGCCATGCTGTTCTCGCTGTTGGGGACGCTGGAGCGTTGGCAGTTAAACCCGCGTGCGTGGCTGACGTGGTATCTGACGGTCTGCGCGGCATCCGGGGGCAAGGCGCCTGCGGAGTTGGCGTCCTACCTGCCGTGGAACCTGTCTGCCGAGCAACGCGAGCAGTTGCAGAGTTGCCGCCTGCCGTCCGTGGGTGGCGTCGGGGAGAAGTGTCCGAGCGACACCTCGTAAGCGGTCGTCCCTGTAGAAGAATGCAGCGAACGAGAAACGAGCCAGACAAAAGGCTGCGACTCGGAGGGACCGGTGCGCGCCGGCGAAGGGTTCACCGATTGTTTACGCGTTTCCGATCGCAAGTCCTTGAAACAAATCCACGAAGGGCGAGCGGCTTGTCGGCATTAGCAAGGAGTATCCCTTTTCCCTTCGCGTTACTCCATGTACGCCGCGTACGCCGCCTTGCCGCCGTGATGCACGGCCGCAGGTGGCGTGCGCCGCTGCCCGTCGCTGTCCTGATCGGTGCTCAGGCGAAACCCGATGGCGAGCGTGTACGGCACACCGACCTCTCCGTGAGTTTCAATGCCCGGCCCCGAACCCGCCACCCGGCAAGCCGGACCCACTGCCACAACGTCGAACCGCGTCAACTTGCCGTCCTTGACCTCGACGAACCCCAGCAAGCGGACGCTGTAGCGGCTGTGATCGTTCCGCGCCGGCCCCTTCACCCATCCTTCCAGGTCCACCTCGCCGGTCAGCCGTCCGCCGGCAAGGCGCATGTCGAGCCGCTTGACGTGCTCCTGCTTCCACATGGCCCCCGCGGTCAGATGGCCGCCGGTCGTATTGATCAAGTGGCAACGGGCGATGCGCTTCTTGAGGCTGTCGGGCAATTGGCCCCTGGCCAGCGTCGCCACCTCGTCCTTGCGAATCCACAGATTGTCGCGGCCCCACCGTTCCGGCCCAGGCCAGCCTTTACCGCCGCTGACCATGCGCGAGGTCACATGAACAACCACTGCATCGGTGGGAACGGGGTAAAAGTGTTCGTCCCGATCGGTGCCGGTCGGCACTTTCTTCGCATCCGCTTTTGCGGGCTGATAGTCCTTGATCGCTGCATCCAGCGCGGGGACAAACTTCTGATAGATGTCACCCCCGAGGCGTTGGAACAACAGCTTGCCGCTCGGGTCGAACGCAAACACACTGTTCGACACGGCTTTGCCCGCAACCTTGCGGTACAGTTCACCCTCGGCGTCCTTGCGCCGTTCGACTTCGTGGTCCACTGCAACGGGGACGAAGCGAGTGCGAATGAGGTTCACCAGTTCCGGGTCGTTATTCAGCTTCGCACGGAAGCCAAGGACGTTTGCTCAGCCACAGCCGAGCGGCCACCCGTCCGCCTGCCACAGGAACACCGGCTTGCCTTCTTTTTCAGCCTGCCGCGCAGCTTCCACGATCGAGATGTGCCAGGGGATGGACTTCCACGGCTCGACCCTGGGCGGCTGTAGCGCGTCGTAGATTGTCGGAAAGTTGGCGGCCGTCAGGCGGTCGGTGTCCGGCGTCGCCGGCGCCTTTTGTTCCTCTTCGGAAACCGCCGAGCCTGCGAGCCAGATGCTGCCCACGGCAACCGCAATCAACGCGCCCAATCCGAACCTGGAAGACGACATGGATTTGAACTCCTCTCCTGCTGATCAAAGCTCCCGCATGTGGCCTGAACGCCTCGCTCAGCTTCCGGCTCACATGGGCAGGATGCTGAATATCAATAAGCCGTCAATCGTGTGGCCGGTCTGCGACAGCCACCTTGTTCGGCTCGAATATCTTGAATGTCACTGTTGCCTTCCAAAAGCGGATCACTTGCCGACTCAATTTATGATTATCCTCAACATCGTGTACCGTTTCGCCGTGAGCCTTTGCTGAGTCCGTGCTGGGCGCTTGCTCCGAGTCCTGCGATCGAGTAGTATCGAGATCGTCACGATTCTCACCCCAGCTACCCTTGGAGATTGCCATGCCTGATGCCTGGGTGACGCTGTCCATCACTACGGCCGCCGCCGTCGCGGCCTCTGGGCTGTTTCTGCTGACCCGTCGGGCCAGACCGGTCCTCTACGCGAACCCGCGCGAGGAGCGGCTCACGCGCAAGTTGGCGCAGGTCGTCGGTTGCTCGCTCGCCAAGGCCCTCCCGCCGAATCAGTCCGACGAGACGCTCGTCAAGCGTGCGGTTTACCACTACCAGCAAGAGCTCCCGGAGACGTCGTGTCCGGTCTACAAGGACAAGGTACGAGGCTGAAGCTGAACCACACGCCCCAGTTTGGGGCGACGATTGGCTCCTCGCATCGCATCGTTCGGAGATTCTGCCTCCAGTCTGGTATCTCTCGGAGAGGGCCCTTAGGGGGTCGCCTCCCCTTCACTCTTTTTTCCCACACCGACGACGCTACACTGAATGAAGAGAGCCACTGAGGCCGGCCTGCTCGACTTACTCAGGATTGTCGAATGATCCCGCTGACGACCGTCAATTCTAAACCGGAGCCGCGCCGTCTCCCGGCCTGGCTCAAGCGCAAGCTGCCGCGTGGCAACGGCAACTTCTACACCGAGAACCTTCTCCAGGAACTTCGCCTCGAAACCGTCTGCGAGAACGCACGCTGTCCCAATCGGCCCGAGTGTTACGCCCGTCGCACGGCTACGTTCATGATCCTTGGCAATGTCTGCACGCGGCCCTGCGGCTTCTGCTCGGTGCCACGCGGCAAACCCGAAGCCCTCGAAGACGACGAACCCCAGCGTGTCGCCGAAGCGGCCGTCCGCCTCGGACTGCGGCACGTCGTCATCACCTCCGTCACGCGCGATGACCTGCCCGATGGAGGGGCCGACCACTTCTATCGCTGCATCCTCGCTGTTCGCGAACGCACCGGAGCGGTCGTTGAGGTGCTGACGCCCGACTTCCTCGGCGATACCGCTGCCATCGATCGCGTCCTCGACGCGGCCCCTGAGGTCTACAACCACAACATGGAGACGGTGCCGCGACTCTACAAGAAGGTTCGAGGCCGGGCTGCCTACCAGCGTAGTCTCGATCTGCTGCGCTACGTCAAGGAGAAGGCGCCTCGAACTGTTACCAAGAGCGGCCTGATGCTCGGCCTGGGCGAGACGACGGACGAACTACTCGACGTGCTGGCGGATCTTCGTGGCTCAAGATGCGATACGCTAACGCTTGGACAGTATCTCGCGCCGACGCTCAAGCACATTCCCGTCGTCCGCTTCGTGCCACCCGAAGACTTCGATTCGCTGGCCGTCGAGGCGCGCAAGCTCGGATTCAAGAACGTCGTCGCCGGGCCTTTCGTTCGATCCAGTTATCACGCCGACGAGATGGTGCCAGGATGACGCGCGGCCTGTTCCTGAGCCTGGACGGCATCGACGGCTGTGGCAAATCCACCCAGTGCGCCCTGCTCGCCGGCTGGCTCCAGACGCAGGGACATAGCGTCGTCACTTGCCGCGATCCTGGCGGCACCACGCTGGGCGATCAGCTTCGCGCCATCCTCCTGCAACAGAAACACGCTCTGTCCATGAACGCTGAGGCGCTGCTTTTCATGGCCAGCCGCGCACAACTTGTCGACGAGATTATCCGCCCGGCCCTTGAGCAAGGACAGAGCGTGGTCAGCGATCGCTTTCTGCTGGCCAACGTCGTGTATCAGGGCCAC
>JBBRIK010000750.1:0-4034 GCA_038221045.1 Gemmatales bacterium | reverse complement strand
TTCCAGGAGATAGCGATGGTCAGCGGCGTACTGTTGCAAGCGGCTGGTCATGTGAGGGGGGACACTCGTATTAGTGATGAGGTTCACCGCGTTCGCGAGGGTGATTGGGGCAATTGTCATTGTACAGCCGGCGGCGTCTTGGCAATGGTCCCCATCAGCGTCACACGACGCGATTCTGGGGCCGGCCGCCGAGATAGGCGAGGATGTTGTCAACCGTCGTGCGGTTGAGCAATTCAAGTCCCTCCGGCGTAAAGTCGGCGCTGTGCGGCGTCAGCACGACTTGCTCGCAGGCCAGCAGCGGGTGATCGCCTGGCAGCGGCTCGACTTCGTAGACGTCCAACCCCGCGGCGGCGAGATAGCCCGACTGCAACGCCTGCACCAGAGCGGCCGTATCGACGATGGGTCCGCGAGCGGTGTTGACGAGAATCGAGCCGGGCCGCATGCGCGCCAGCTCCTTCGCGCCGATCAGGCCGCGCGATTGCTCCGTCAGTTTGACGTGAACGCTGACGACGTCGGCCGTCGAGAGAAGCGTATCAAAATCGACAAAGCGAATGCCCAGTTTGCTCGCGCGTTCGTCGGAAGGATGGTACGTCCAGGCGACGACGGACATGCCGATGGCGCGAGCCAGGCGAGCCATTTCCGCGGCGATGGAGCCAGCGCCGATCAGGCCAAGTGTCTTGCCCCATAGCGTGATCCCCTCCCGACTGGCCCAGCGCCCCGCGCGCATTTCGTTCGTGTAGAACGACGTGCGCCGTGCGGCGGCCAGCATCAAAGTCAGGGCGTGTTCGGCGACGATGGGCGCGGTCACTCCGCCGATGTTGCTGACGACGAGACCCCGCGTGCGGGCCATTTCAAGATCGACAGCGTCGGTGCCGATGCCGCAGACGGCGATCATCTTCAGCGCGGGCAACTGTTCGAGGAGCTTCCCCGGCCATTTGACCTGGCTGCGCGAGTTGAGCAAGATTTCTGCTCCTTCGAGGCGGCGCAGTTGCTCTTCCGGCGTCGAGGGCCGGTTCGTGTAGAGCGATACTTCCCCAATGGCGCGAAGGCGGTCGAGGTGGGGCGATCCCTGAATCTGGGGCGGATCATCGCCGGGAATCACGATCTTCATGACGTCTCTCCGCGAGCATTCATCAGTACCCCACGGCGCAGCCGTCCTTGCGAGCCTCGGAGCCGCCGTGCAGCATATTCGTCTTCGGATCGATCAGGATGCCCTGATAACCGCCGCCGTTCGTCCCCACCCGTCCTACCTTGTGGCCGCGCTTGCGCAGTTCCGTCACGATCTTCTCCGCGAGACCGCGCTCCGCCTTGATCGTGCCGCCATCCTTGTCGCCGGCTTCTCCTGTCGGCGTCGCTGAACCGACGTGTTCGACGCGCGGGGCCTCGCCGGCCTCCTGGACGTTCATGCCGAAGTCGAGCAGGTTGACCAGCACTTGCACCTGTCCCTGCGGCTGCATGTCGCCGCCCATGACGCCGAAGCAAAAGAACGGCTTGCCGTCCTTCGTCACGAACGCCGGAATGATCGTGTGGAAGGGACGTTTGTGTGGTTCAAGGCGATTGAGATGGTCCTTGTCGAGCGAAAACAGCGTGCCGCGATTCTGAAGCGCGTAGCCGAGTCCCGGCGGCGTCAGACCAGAGCCGAAGCCGAAATAATTGCTCTGGATCAGCGAGCAGCAGTTGCGGTCCTTATCGACGACGGTGACGTAGACCGTGTCGCTCTTGCCGGACTTGGGATCGCCGGCCGGCACGTCCGTCCGCGCTTTGGCCATCGAGATCAGGTTGCGGCGTTTCTCGGCATAGGGTTTCGAGATCAACTCGGCTATCGGGAGGTTCCCGAAATCGGAATCGGCGTAGAACTTCGCTCGGTCGGCGTAGGCCAGCTTCTTCGCCTCGACGAACAGGTGCCAGTAATCGGCGGACTCCGGTCCCATCTTCTTGAGATCGTAGCCTTCGAGGATGTTGAGCATCTGCAAGACCGCAACGCCCTGACCGTTGGGCGGAATCTGCCACACGTCACAGCCGCGATAGCGCGTGCTGACCGGCTCGACCCAGGTGGAGGTGTGATCGGCAAAGTCCTTCAGGGCGAACAGTCCGCCGACACTATCGGACAGGGCGACAATTTCGCTTGCGATCCTGCCCTTGTAGAAGGCGTCGCGGCCCTTGTCGGCGATGTCGCGATAAGTGCGGGCGAGGCCGGGGTTCTTGAAGACGTCGCCGGGACGCGGGGCCTTGCCATCGATCAGGTAGGTCTTCGCGGAGCCGGGATCGGCCGCGAGCTTCTTCGCGGAGCCGGCCCAGGAACGGGCGATGACTTCGCTGACTGGGAAGCCCTTCTCCGCATAGCGAATGCCCGACTCCAGCAGCTTCGTGAGCGGTTGAGAACCGAAGCGCTTGCGCAGTTCCTCCCAGCCATCGACGCAGCCGGGGACCGACCACGAGAGCGGTCCCGTCACGGGAATCTCGTCGAGCTTCTTGCCGGCGAAGAACTCGCGAGTGGCCTTGTAGGGCGAGCGGCCGCTGGCGTTGAGTGCATAGAGTTTTTTCGTCTTCGCATCCCAGACGAGAGCGAACAGATCGCCGCCGACGCCGCAGGACATCGGTTCGGCGAGACCGAGGACCGCGTTGGCCGCGATGGCGGCATCGACGGCGTTGCCGCCATTCTTGAGAACGTCGAGGCCCGCCTGGGCGGCGAGCGGTTGGCTCGTGGCGACGATGCCATTGGGGGCCATGACGACAGAGCGTCCTGCGTGGCCGGGCGACGGCGTATGGCGTTGGCCCTCGACGGGGACGGCTGACAGCAACAGGAGAAGGAGAGTGAGGACGAGGAAACAGAGCGAAGTTTTCATGCGGTCGGCTCCGGAGTCGGCTGAGGGCGCGTTCATGGTTGTAGCCTGAGCGGAACCGCGATGCAATGAGGTAGACGAGATCGCGGTTGACGATTATAAGCCCGCCGCTTGTATGCCAGTTCGGGGTCGGAACCGATAAAGGAGGGGAGCAGGATGAAGGGGATGACAACACTCGCTCGCTGGGCCTGGACGGGAACGGCGTTCTGCGGGATCCTGGGAAGCACGATGGCAGCGCCCGCGCCGCAGGCAGCGCCCGCGCGAGCCGCCGCTCCCGCTATCCCGGCGAACAAGACCGTGGCCACCGTCAACGGAGAGGCCATCACCTATGGCCAGCTCGCGCCGGTCTTCAAACAGGCCGGCCCGCTGCCGGCCGGCCTTCCCGAAGCGCAACGGCGCGCTCTGTATCGCGAAGCGCTCGGCACGCTCATCGACGATTTGCTCGTCAACCAGTTCGTTCGCAAGTACGCTCCCCCGGCCAACCCGGCCGAGGTCGCCAAGCAGATGGACGAACTTGTCGCCGGTCTCAAGAAGCAGAACAAAACCCTCGCCGATCTCTGCAAGGAAAGCGATCAGACCGAGGCCGACATCCGCGACGACGTCGCTCGCGATCTGCAATGGAGCGCCTACGTCGATAAACGCGTCACCGAAGCCGACCTGCAGAAGTATTACACCGAGTACAAGGATTTCTTCGACAAGGTGGCCGTCCGCGCCAGCCACATTTTCATCCGACTCGCTCAGGGAGTCAGCGAAAACGAGAAGACAGCGGCACGGACGAAATTGCAGCAAGTGCGAGCGCAGATCATGGCCGGGCAGATCGATTTCGCGGCGGCGGCGAAGGGCCATTCGCAGTGTCCCAGCGCGGCCAACGGCGGCGACATCGGCTTCTTCGCACGCAAGTTCGTCGTCGATGACAATTTCGCCCATGTGGCATTCTCGATGAAGCCGGGCGAAGTCAGCAACGTCGTCGAGAGCAGTTTCGGGATGCACATCATCAAGGTCACGGAACGCAAACCGGGACAGGCGTCGGATTACAACAAGATCAAGGGCGAAGTTCGCGAGTTCTACATGGAGGACCTCAAGCAGAACCTTCTCGGTCAGTTGCGCAAGAGCGCGAAGATCGAGATCTTCCTGCCGTGACGTTTGCCGGCGAGCGGGGCGTGTGAACGCCCCGGTTGAGGAAACAACACC
>JBBRIK010000749.1:0-4041 GCA_038221045.1 Gemmatales bacterium | reverse complement strand
CGGATCGCCGCCGCGACGCTGTACTACGACCAGGCCGGCGACGTCCTCGGCCCCCGGCCGCGCAAGGTGGCGCCGGCCGCCAAACCACCTTCGGAGACCTACGCCGAACTGGAGGTGCGTATCGACGACTTCGCGAATGCACTGGTGCAGTTCGAGAACCTGGTGCCTCCGCCGGGCGGGCCAGGACCAGGCGGGCCGGCGGCGACGCTGCCGTCGCTGCTGTACTTCTGCATTCCACAGAACGACAAGTTGCTGGCCTACTGGGCGAGGTTGGCCGACCGGCGGTACAAGATCAACAACTGCCTCGACCTCGATGGGGCGCCGCGGTCGAAGGCGTTGTTCGAGCCGCCCATCGACCTCGAGGCGCTGCTGACGGCCCTGGCTGGCGGCGCCGACGTATCCGCCGCCCTGGGCGACCTCGGGGCGCCGCTGCCCATCCAGCGCTTTAGCATCACGTTCCAGGCGGCCAACGAGTTGCTCAACGACGTCAAGGCTCTGGGAACGGCGCTGACGGCGGCACTGGAGAAGAAGGACGCCGAGCAAATGGCCCAGCTGCGCCAGGACCATGAATTGCGCGCCCTGAGCGCGGTCACGACGGTCAAGCAGAAGCAGATCGACGACGCGAACCTAGCCGTCGAGGGGCTGAAGAAGAACAGGGAAATGGTGACGGCCCGCCGCGACTACTACCAGAGCCGGGAGTTCATGAACAACGGCGAATCGGTGGCGCTGGGGCTATCGGTGGCTGCGGGGGTGGTGCAGGTGGTGGCAGCGGCGGCGGACGTACTGGGCGGGGTGGTGGCGCTGGTGCCGCAGTTCGACCTGGGCGTGAGCGGCTTCGGCGGCACCCCTCACGTCTCGGCAGCCATCGGCGGCGAGAACTTCTCCAAGGCGGCGGAGTTGGCGGCGCGGGGGCTGGGCCACGTCGCCGGTCTGCTCGACCGCGGCGCGGGTATGGCCAGCACGCTGGCAGGCTACGAGCGCCGCAAGGACGATTGGGACTTCCAGGCCGGCCAGGCGGTCAAGGAACTCGAGGCTCTGGAAAAGCAACTCGCTTCCGCGGACGTCAAGGTCAAGATCGCCGAGGCCGACCTGGCCAATCACAAGTTGCTCATCGAGGATGCCAAGGCGGTTGGGGAACTCCTGCACTCCAAGTACACCAACCAGCAACTGTATCAGTGGATGATCGGGCGGATCACTTCGGTGTACTTCCAGAGCTACCAGATGGCCTACGCACTGGCGAAGCGAGCCGAGCGGTGTTATCAGTTCGAGCTGGGCGTCGAAGCGAGTTCGTACGTGGAATTCGGTCACTGGGACGGGCTGCATTCGGGGCTGCTCAGCGGGGAGCGGCTCCAGACGGATTTGCGTCGCCTGCAGGTGGCTTACCTGGAGCAGAACCGCCGCGAACTGGAGTTGACCAAACATGTGTCGCTGGCCCTGGTCGCGCCCGAACAGTTACTGATGCTCCGAGAGACCGGCAGTTGCGTTCTGGAGTTACCGGAGGAACTGTTCGATCTGGACTATGCCGGCCACTACTTCCGCCGCCTCAAGACCGTCAGCCTGTCCATCCCCTGCGTGGCCGGCCCGTACGTAACCGTTGGCTGCGCTCTTCGCCTGCTGAAGAGTTCGATCCGTGTCAGTCCGGAGATCATCGGGCAGTACGAGCGCAACAACGAGGACGGCGTCCTCATCGACGACTCGCGTTTCAAGGAGAGCCGGGCCGTCACCAGGGCCATCGCCACCAGCAACGCTCAGAACGACAGCGGGCTGTTCGAGTTGAACTTCCGCGACGAACGCTACCTGCCCTTCGAGGGAGCCGGTGCCATCAGCACCTGGCAGATCGAGTTGACAGCAGACAAGGAACTGCGCCAGTTCGATCACGGCTCGATCTCAGACGTGATCTTGCACCTGCGGTACACTGCGCGCGAAGACACGGGCATGCTGCGCACCGAGGCGACCAAGTACCTGAAGAAGGTGATCGCCGAGGCGAGCCGGACGCTGCCGTTACGGCAGCTCCTCGACCTGCGGCACGACTTCGCGACGGAGTGGTATTCGTTCTTGCACCCGGTGGCAGGGGCCGGCAAGCGGCTACAGCTAGCGCTGAGCCACGACCGCTTCCCCTTCTTCGCCCGCAATCGGACCATCGTCGTCCAGAAGCTCTCGTTGATCACCCGGCTCCCGAATGCCGCCGCAGCGGACGCGTGGGTCGCCGAGATCGACCCGACCGCGGGAGCCGACGTCGCCAAGGCCGTCAACATCCAGCTGAACACCACGGCGGCGACCTGGGGCGAACTGCATCACGGGGCCAAGAAGAAGGACGATCCCGCTGACGGTTTCCCCAATCCAAAGGACCAGTTCGACCTGAGCAAGGACGCGACGGCGACATGGTCCGTGCGGCTGAAGCCACAGGGGGGCGGTTTCGATACGGTCACGGAAGCGGACGTGTCGGAGTGTTTCCTATTGATCGAATACTCCCTCACGTAGGTGTCCCAACCCCGCCACTACCGCTTCCGTCGTAGGAGGAGGCCGCCATACGGCACCTCGACGGAGCGAAACAAGGATCAGGACAGGGGTTGGCCACCCCGATGACTGAGAAGTTCCAACGCCACCCCAAAGCGAAGCCTGTGGCAAAGCAGGCGGTTGCCGCGTGAACGGTAGGACCGCTGCGCGCGTCGGTCACATCGACCGACGCAACGGACGACTTGTGGCTGCTCGTACTCAAGAGTGCGAACCTGCGTCTGGACCAGACGACCGGCTCGAGCACCTAGAAAATTCCCCGTCGAGCCAACACAGTCACGTCTTCGATCATGCGACGGATACCGCCCGAGAACCGCTCGCGCAGGCTCGGCGGTTTGCTCAAGCAAAGTCCACTGACGGCCGGATCGCCCCAGCGGAGTGAGGCACCAGGGTGACCAGCAAGAGTATCGCTACTGAGAGTGTCCGGCAGAGCCTGCTCAAAGGGCTTCGCCAGGGCGATGGCGTCGGCATCAGTTAGCCGGCCCGGCCCACCACCATGCGGCAGGCGACGCTTTCCACCCACGCCGCTCACCGTCATCATCTGGTCCGTCATTTATGTCACTTTTGCGCGACCCGTTCACGCTTTCTGTTCTCTGCATCGAGAAGTCGGCGGACGGTGGCCAACAGTTTGAGAGCCTCGGCATAACGACGGCCGGCCGAGTCCTGCCGGCGGCGGGCCTGCTCCACCTTCGGCTCAGCCGACTGTGCGGCGGCCGCGTCGCTGTACGCCGCCGACAGCCAGCAGACGGCCACCCGCTCGGCGAGCAGGCGGTCGAGCAGGGAAGACGACGCCCCGGCCAGTTCGGCCTTCATCTCCGCGAGCTTGCGCTGGAGACTCTCCTTGAGCAGCAGGTTGTCGCCGGCGGCCATGGCTGTCGTGGACTCCTCCGCGATGCGGGCCAGATCACCGGCGTGACGCCAGAGGTCCACACGGCTGTCAAGGAAGTGCTTCAGCTCGGGGAGGGCCGTCTGGTCGCCTTTCTCCGCGCGCTGGACAAGTCGCCGAAGCTCTTCCTCGGCCAAGGATTCAACGTTCTCCGTCGTACTCTTTCCGTCCATGGCGTCGTTTCCTCCATTTTCCCCGGTCGTGCCGGTGAAATCCTTCCCCCAGCAGCGTGGCGCGGGCCAGCAGGCTCGTGATGTCAATGAACCGCTGCAAAGCCTGCAGCACCTTCCCCTCTTCCTCCAGCATCCTGCGGCGCTGCACACTGGCCTCGCGCCGGTCGAGGGCCTGCAGGCCAACCAGGGAGGCCGCCAACTCCCCCAGTGGTCCGCCGATGTAGGTGCAAACGAAACGCTTGCCGACCCGCCGGGTCCAGTAGAAATAGCTGCGACAACCTCGACGTTGCCATCCCATGTGTATCACGTCTCCTCAGCATGCGCCGCTTTCTGAACCTCCGAGATGCAGATTGGACTGGTGCCAGACCTGAGAACAGTCCTCCTTCCAGGCGACTCCTGGGTGTTTTCCTGGTTCGGCATCAGAACGGAGATCGCCACACGCAGACCATTCGATATGTCTGACCGTTT
>JBBRIK010000748.1:0-4041 GCA_038221045.1 Gemmatales bacterium | reverse complement strand
ATCGTGCAAGCCAGTTGGGAGCACATCTCCCGACTCCCTTGCCCGCACTAACAAGAGACGACCCCAGGGTGAACGCATCTTCAAGTTGGCCTACAATATAGGGTTACGACGACGACGCTCTTGAAAAACTGGGTATTGACGACGTAAGTCCTTCGGGCGCAATGACTTTTAGATGCGTTCACCCTGGAGACGACCCACGGTGCGACTAAACCTGTCACGCCCAGGCGCGACCAAAAGCGTCCTTACGGATCGAGTTGTCCTGAGGGGATTGCTGACCGCGCTCAGCAGGGCGCGCGAAAAAAGCGGCTGGCGCGAAGGCGCCAGCCGCGTGCAGGGCCGGGAGGACAGGACGCCCTCCCCTCTCTTCATCCGTTTGCGATTACCAGTCGTTGCCCAGCGGAACATTGTCGGTCGGCAGCAGGGCAGCGCTCCAGGTCAATTGCGAGATGCTGGCGGTGACGGTCCGGGCGCTGCCGTCGGCCAGGGCGACGTTGATGCCGCCCTTGTGGCCCGACTGAGCGCGCCAGTTGTCGCATTCGGACGCAAGGGGGTGATGCTGGAACATCAACGTGTTCGACTGCTGATACCAGTCCAGGCCGAAGCTGTGATAGTACCACGAGTAGAGGGCGATGCGGCCGACGCGGTCGCAGTTGGCATAGCCCTCGCTGAACAGCACCGTCTGCGACTGGCCATCGGTGATTTGCGCGAAGCGTATCGGCTTGGCCCACAGACCGCTGTTCGCTCCGCCGGACCAGCAGTTGTAGTTGGCGAGGTAGTTCGTGTAGCCCCAGTAGCCGTAGACCAGGCCATCGTTTCCGCCCGTCGGATCGGCGGGACACTGGAGGCTCTTGAAGGTGGCCTGATGCACGCCGTCGATCCAGATGCCGTTGTTGAAGTATTGACCGATGCAGTTGCCGCCGGTGGTCGACTGATAGACATACGCATGGCCGTTGTACTGATCGACAACGACGCCGCCGGACGGCTGGCTGGGCGCGTACTGCGTGCAGTGCGGCTCATTCCAGTTCGCCCCGGATGCGTCTTTCATGGTCGTGTCGCTCTTGATCTTCTCGTAGAGCGGTTTCTGCTCCATGTTGGGCAGCAAATGCACCATCCAGCCGCCATACGGTCTGCTGCGATCGATCCAGGGATAAATGCCCTGGTTTGAGTCGATCCCGAAGTAGGGCGGCATCCTGTCGAACTGGCTGTGATAGTTGTGGACGGCGACCCCGAGCTGATGCAGGTTGTTCTGGCAGGCGGCTTTCTGGGCCGACTCGCGCACCGCCTGGACGGCGGGCAACAGCATGCCGACGAGGATGGCGATGATGGCAATCACCACCAGCAGTTCAATCAGCGTGAAGCCGCGTCGTGCTGAGGAAGGCCGGCGATTCATGGATGCTCCACTCCGGGCAACGGATGAAGACGAAGGAATGAACGGATCGTCACGGCCTTCTCGCTCCCGGAAGACGGAGAATGATGGCAAGCGCGCAATGGGAGCAAAGTCGGGACGATCCCCCGATTATTCTTAAATACCTTGCCGCAGGGAGAAGAGCAAACGAAATCCGCGCCAATCCGTTGACGTTTTCCTCGTTCCCACGCTCTGCGTGGGAACGTGCTCTTCGACGCTCTGCGTCGTCTCCCTCGTAGGACTCTGCGTCGCCTCCGTTCGTACGACGACGCAGAGCGTCGAAGAAGCCGTTCCCACGCAGAGCGTGGGAACAAGACGCTTATCCCGTTGACGTTTCGCGCTCTTCTCCCCTCTTCCACTCACTCGTCCTCGTCAGCCGCAACCTTCGACTTCGAGACGATCTGCTGCTGCACGTTGCCGGGGACGACATCGTAGTGGCTGAATTCCATGTGAAACGCCGCCTGCCCGCCCGTCATCGACTGCAACTCCGCCTGGAGACGCGTCAACTCTGCCAGCGGCGCCTTCGCCTTGATGACCGCCAGATCGCCCGGCAGGCTGTCCTGGTTCTCGATGCGAGCGCGCTTGGTGTTCAGATATCCGAGCAGCGCGCCCGTGCCGCTCGACGGCACCGTGATTTCCAGATCGACGATTGGCTCCAACAGCACCGCGTGAGCGCCGGGGCTGAGGAACGAGTTCTTGAAGGCGATGCGAGCCGCCGTCTTGAAGGCCTGCTCCGAACTATCGACGTCGTGATACTTGCCGAAATAAACCTCGACGGCCACGTCCTGAAGGCGATAGCCGGCCAAGGCCCCGCGCTCGAGCAGTTCCTTGCATCCCTTCTCGCAGGCCGGCACGAACTGGTTCGGAATCGTGCCGCCGACGATGGTGTCGATGAAGCCGAAATTGTGTTCGGCGTCGTAGTGGCAGTGATCGACGCGGATTTTCTCGAACTTCTCCTTGATGGCGAACTTCTCGAAGAATTGTTCCTTGCTCGTGATCTCGCGCGGCAGCGGATAGACGCGCATATGGACCTCGCCGAACTGACCTCGCCCGCCCGACTGCTTCCGGTGACGATGCGTCCCCTCGCCGTTGCCGGTGATCGTCTCGCGATAGGGGATCTTCGGATCGTGCGTCAACACCTCCAACTCGAAACGCCGCTTCAGACGCGCCTGGATGACGTCCAGATGTAACTGACTCATGCCGGTGATGACCATTTCCTTGGTCTGCGCGTCGCGGTTGACGTGGAACGTCGGGTCCTCGTCGGCGATCTTGGCGAGCGAGCCGGAGATCTTCTGCTCGTCGCCGCGCGCTTTGGGCTCGACCGCCAGACCGAACATCGGCGTCGGGAAGTTCGGTCGGGGCAGCAGGACATGCGTCGCGATGCTGCTCAGCGTATCGCCGATGTGCAGGTCCTCGATCTTGGCCACCGCGATGATGTCGCCCGCCACCGCTTCGTGGATCGTCTGCGACGTCTTGCCCTGAACCAGGAGCAGGCCGGAATTGCGATTGGATTTACCGGTCCGCTCGGTCACGAGGGGCTGCTCGGCGGTGATCTTGCCGGAGAAGATGCGCAGGAAACTGAGGTTGCCGACGAACTTGTCGTTGAGCGTCTTGAAGACCTGGGCGTGGAAAGGAGCGTCGGCCTTTGCCTCGAGGATGACGTCCTTGACGTCGCTGCCCTTCTTCTCGTAAGCGATGCGTTTTTTACCCTGCGCCGGCGACAGGCCATAGAGCGTGATCGCCTCGAGTAGTTCGGGAACGCCGACGTCCTTCTTGGCCGCGGTGCAGAAGATAGGCACCAGCGAGCCGGCGGCGAGCGCCTTGGGGATGGCGGCCGTCAGTTCCTCCAGGCCGATCGGCTCCTCCAGGAGAAACTTCTCGGCCAGCGCCTCGTCGGTTTCAACGACTGCGCCCATCAGTTCGGAGCGGGCGGCGGCGAGATCGACCGGGCAGTCGGCGGGCGTCGAGGCGGGCGGATTGAGGACGCTGACGACGCCGCTGATCTTCGGGCCGACGCCAAGGGGGGCGTTGAACAGTACGCAGCCCTTGCCGAAGGTGTCGCGGATGTTGGCGAGGAGTTCGTCGAAGTCGATGTTTTCGGCGTCGAGTTTGTTGATGACGATGAAGCGCGCCAGTTCGCGTTTGCCGGCGTCGCGGAACATGCGGCGCGTGTTGACCTGGATGCGCGATGGGGCCGACACGACGATAATGGCCGTCTCGACGGCGTCAAGAGCCGTGAGAGCAGCGCCGACGAAGTCGGGATAGCCGGGCGAGTCGAGCAGGTGAATGCGTTTGCCCTTGGCGTCGAGGTGAAGGACGCTGGTGTCGATGGAGAACTTGCGTTTCTTCTCCTCGTCATCGAAGTCGGAAACGCTGGAGCCGTCATCGACGTTCCCCTTGCGTTCGACGGCGTGAGCGTGAAACAGAAGGGCGTCGGCCAGAGTGGTCTTCCCCGCAGCGCCGTGACCGACGAAAGCGACGTTGCGGATGTCTTCGACGTTGTGTGTGGTCATGGTGGAGAGTCCTTTTGCAACACAATCCCGGACGAGCCGCGACCCCGCGGGGGCGGCAAGAAGAATCCGCGCCCAAGCGGGGGCGGCACGGTTGGGAACGAAACCACAACCCCCCCCCGGCAC
>JBBRIK010000747.1:0-4053 GCA_038221045.1 Gemmatales bacterium | reverse complement strand
TTGGAGTGCGGCGATTCATCGCCGCACTCCAAAGACCCCTCAACAGCACAACTTCCAAAGGCTTCCGGCAACACGATTACGACTGGCGAATCTGATCGAGGATCGCCGGATCCTGAATCTCGGTATCGCGCGACAGCATGATGACCTTCGAGATCACTTCCGCCGTCCGCGGATCGTCGTCCGCGAACGGCAGAAACAGCCTTCCGCGATGCTGGGCGTGAACTGGCACCAGGCACAGATGCCCGCCCGGCTGGCGATGCACCACGGCGCTTCCCAGATGCACCGTGTAGTTGGCCAACTGGCCGTCGATCAGGACGTGATTCGCCTTGAAGCGGACATTGTCGAGCTTCAGGAGCGCGGTCGTCTCGCGCAGCAGTGCCTCGCGCATCTCCACGGTCGAGGCGCTCGCTTCCGGATCGACGCCGCCGCGATGCGCCACGCTCACCACCAGATCGAGATCGCGCATCACCTCGCTGAAGATCCGCGGCGGCACCTCCTTGAGCGGCATATGCTCCCACTCGCCGCGCTTGCGGAAGTAGACGCTCTCCAGCGTCCAGCCCTCGACCTCCAGCGGCGTGAAGCCGCCGTAGCGGAACGACACCTCCGCCACCAGTCCCACCTGATGGAACGTCTTCTCGACGCCCTCGCGCGTACTCCACGCCCTGGCTCCAAACAGGGCCTGGGCCTGTGTCGGGTTCACCTGCTGACCCGCGTAGCGCTGCGAACGGTCGCCGTCCTTCTTCTCCTGATCGGCCAGGACGTACAGTTCGCGGAACACCTGCTTGAACGGCTGGACGCGCTCGGCGGCGAAGCACTCGCGCTGCCACAGGTGCCACTCGCCGCCCGTCAGAAGGTCGTGCGGATGGGCCAGACGCAGCACCTCGTCCGCCTTGACTGGCTCTGTCTTGCCGGTATGGCTCCGCAGTCCCTTGCCGTTCTTGACGGGATAGCCGGCGATGCCCTCGCCCAGCACCACCAGCCTCGACAGCAGCGGCACCAGCATCGGATGCTCGAACAATCCTTGCAGCTCCTTGCCGGTGAACGTGTCGCCCCGGCACATCATCGTTTCGAGCGACTCGCGGATGCGCGACGCCTGTCGGCGCAGGTCCGCCTTGCGATCGACCAGCGCGGCAATGCCACGGTCCTTGCGCACCTTCGGCGGAATCTGCTTCAACTCGCGCTCGCCTCGCTTCACCGTCACTTCAGGCTGAGCCTGGGCGTTCAACTCCAGCGTCACCGTCACATCCGCGACGGTCCGCGAAATGGCTCCTTGAGCCAGGTCGGAGATAGATTTTGCCTCCATCGCCCACTCGAAACGGATCGGATCGACGTAGCCCGCCGTCCGCGCCATGTTCTCCAGGCCGATCGCGGCCGTCCGCAGCGCCCCCTCCTTCGACATCGGCCCGAGCGACTTCGCATAGCGGCGATAACCTTGAAGCACCTTGTAGCGGTTGACCAGGTCCTTCTCGCGCTTGTCACCACGCGCCAGCGGCAGCAGACCGAGCAGGCGCACGTTCTCGCGCAGGTTGCGAAGGCGAATGCCGTAGACGAGTTCGCTCTTACTCGCCTTGCCGAGGATGACGTTCGCGAGATGGGCCGACTTCTTCGCCGCGCCGCGAGAACCGCAATGCTTCGCGGCCGCTCCGAGCGCCTCCCAGCGTTTCTTTCCGAGTGGCTCATACACACGCCGGAACCAGTCCACATCGACGGCCCCATCGCGGCGTTCCTCCTGTGACAGCGCCGTCCGCTCCTGCACCATCCGCTCCCAGGTCGAGAGCTTCCGCTGCTTCGGCTGCTCCTCGTCCTCGTCTTCCTTTTCCTCCGCGTCCTCAAAATGACCCGGTTGAGCGTTCATGTGAGCGAAGAACCACCAGACGCCTTCCTCGAATCCGGGCCAGCCGAAATAGTGGCTGAGGTGTGCAAGCCATTGCGGCGCGAGGAAGGCCAGTTCGAGGAGACGCTCCGGCGCGAACTTGCCTTCCTTGAGCAGCGGAGTTACCTTCTCGACGAACGCTTCGGGAGTGTCCTCCGCGTTGGGGAACGACACCTTGACGAGATGCGTCAGCACCTCGGCCTTGCTGTCGCCATAGTACGAGGTGTGGAAGGAGCGTTTGCCGAGGCGGGCCAGAAGCTTCAGGAGGGTGTCCACGCCGAGAAGCGATTCGATGGCTTGCGCAGGGGTCGTTGCCGGTGTCGCGCTGTCGCCTCGTTTCAGTTCGATGCTCAGAATGCGCTCCCGGCAGCGATCGACCAGTACCTTCACCTCCGGCCGTTCCTGGAAGATGGGATGCGGCTTGCGGGCGGTGAGCGCCTGGAGACTCTGGAATGATCGTTTCCAGCGATTGCTGTCGCGTGCGCCGAGCAACTCGTCGAGCAGGTCGGCCTCGGTGGCCGCACCTTGCCGGTAGCCGTCAAGCAGCACGTCCAGGGACGGCCGAAGGCGTGGCACGCCCGGGGCAGGCTGATCCTGCCAGTGCAGCAGTTGCCAGCGCCGCAGCTTCTGCGCCTCGCTCCAGTCCTCGCGCAACTCACTCGCCCTGTCGAGCCAGCGCTTGAATGGGTCATTGTCGCGCCAGTCGCTCCTCTTCGGCACCCGTATGAGTTCGCTCTCGGGGACCAGGGCGAAGGCCGTCTCCGCCGCATCGAGCAGCCAGTCGCGTGTCCCTTCGGGCGGATGAAGCCGCAGCAGCCAGTCGAGCAGTTCGTTCACCTGGCTCTCATAGCGCAACTTCGGCGGCTTGACCCCTCCCGTCAGTGTCGCCATGACCGGCTTGAGAGCGGGCCGTTTCATCATTGCCTGCCACTCGTCCCAATAGTAACCCGACGCCTCGATCAGGATTGACGCTCGCAACACCTCGAAGCCATCGCCATCCCGTTGCTTCTTCGGGCGGTTGGCGTACCACTCCTCCCACACATCGAGCAGCGGAAGCCTTGTCGCGTCCTCTGAGACGGGTTTTTTCCAGTCGTGGGGCGGAAAACCGTAGTTTCCCAGCAGCGCCTCCTGCTCCTCGCCGCCGCGCTCGATCTTCACCGGCTCATCGCGGTGTTCGTGGATGAGGGCGTCCAGGTTCTTCAGGATCTCGACCGCCGCCTCGGTCAGGAAGCGCACCTTGCGAACCTTCGGTGGAATAGAGGGAGTGAGCTTCGCCGGATCGAGCAGACCCAGGGCGTTGTCGAGGGTGTACTTGCCGCGCTCCACGTCGAGGATGCTCTCGAGTTGATCGATCTCCTCGTCGCTGAGCTTCGTCTGTTCGGACTGATACTTCCGGGCGCGTTCACGGGACGTCTCGACCTTCTTGTTGCTCTCGACCTGGAGCCGCAGCATCTCCAGGCCGGCGAGACGCTGGTTGCCGTTCTTCGTCGCCAGCAGCCGTTCGCTCGTGGCTTCGATGGCCTCAGCGGGCTGTTTCAGCAGCATCGTCAGCACGGCCCGGCGGACATCACTCGCCTTGCGCTTGAGGGAGTCTTCGAGTCCCAGTCCTTCGTCCGAAGTGATCTTCACCCTCTTGAGCGATTCCAGCGCGACACGGCGGACGGCACTGTCGCGGTCCTTGACGAGATTGAACATCGTCTGTCGCGATTCGGCGTCCCAGTTCTTCATCTTGCCGAGCCGCGACGCCACCTGACAGCGCCCCCAGTTGCTCAACCGCGTCAGATAGGGCAGCAGTTTTTTGAGAGGCTGCTTGCCAAGGCTGTTGACCAGTTGGTCCGCGACGTGTTGCGGATTAGCGTTGACCTCGGCCCACGGCCAGATCAGCGTCTTGAGGCTGGGAGTCTTCTCGGGCATCCGGGACAGCAACTTCTCGACGAGCGCGAACCGTTCAGCGGCCGTGCCGCCGCTGGCGTCGAAGGAAGACAGGTCGCTCTTTTCGTCATTGACACCGGGCAGGGCGTGGAAGGCAGTCAGGGCGATGCGCAGGTCGGCGTCCTCGACAGCCTCCAGCAGGACGGGCGTCGCGGCCGGATGTTGCAGCCGGGCCAGGAGCGTGACGGCCCCGAAGCGCCGTTCGAGTCCCTTGTCGCTCAGGAGGGCGCGAGCTGGTTCGACCGCGC
>JBBRIK010000746.1:0-4055 GCA_038221045.1 Gemmatales bacterium | reverse complement strand
CCTCCTCGCGCGGCACCTTGACCTTGACGCGAACAGGGATGGACCCCTTCGACCGATCGGCGATCGGCATCAGGCGCGACACCACGCCGTCGTAACCGCGCGGATGGAGTTCGAGAAACCGCTTGTTGTTCTGAAATGCCTCGGGCAGGACGGTACACTTCTGGCCGACGACGATGTTGGAGATGTCGCGTTCCTGGATACTGAGATCGACCTCGAGGTCCGACAGGTCCGCCATGCTGCACAGTTGGGCCGCCACCTTGAACGCCGCCGGATTGATGAGGTTATTCTCCTCCGCGTCCTTGGTCAGGATGGTCCCCTCGACGGGAGCCGTGACCGTGCAGTTGTCGAGCCGCCATTTCGCCTCGCTCATCTCCGCCTCGGCCGCCTGCATCTCCGCCTCATTGGAGGCGATGCGAAACCTGCCAAGGTCGGCCAGTTCCACGTCCTGCTTGCGGCGTTCGACCCGGGCCTTCATCATGGCCCGCTCGTTGCGCAACTTGGTAACGTCTTCGCGTGAGATGATTCCGCTGTCAAGGCGCTCCGCGCGATCGAGTTGATCCTGCACGCGGGCCATGTCGGCTTTCGACTCGTCGAGATCGTTGCGAGCGCGTTTCTTCTCTTCGGGATAGCTGTCGCGCGTCAGGGCGAGAATCTGTTTGGCCGACTCGAACTTGGCCACGGTTCGCCTATACTTCGCGTCGTACTCGATGGACTCCAGTTTCGCCAGCAACTGGTTCTTTTTGACGCGCTGGCCTTCCTCGATGTAGAGCTTCTCGACCTTGCCGCCGACCTGCGGGGCGACAAGGATCGTGTGAGCGGGGATGATATACCCCTTGGCCTGGAGGACGATGTCGCCCGAATCGGCGTTCTTCTTCTCGACGCCCGGCGGCCCCTTGCCCGCCTCGCCCGCGGAGTCGCCCTCGCGAGATTTGTGGTAGGCCTGAAAGCCGAAGAGGAATGTGCTGGCCAGCAGCAGACAGCATAGCACCCAGGGCAGTTTGCTCGCGCCGCCGGCGTCGCTCCGGACGGGCAGGCGCAGCGATTGAACGCGATCGCTCAGTGTGCCGGGAGCGGGTGACTCTTCCGATCGATTCATGCTTGTGCCTTCCTGCTCGCGGATCGAGACAGAACGAAGAGGTGCGGGCGAACGAATCGCATCAGCGGTGCTTCGCCTCGCGCAGCAGTTGTTGCAAATACGCGCGATGCGCGTCGGTCAGTTTCGTCACGGGATCGCAAGCGTAGTCGATGCGCGGCCCGAGTCCCGCCTGATCGTAGCAGCGGCTGAAGGCTGTGTGCAAGTCGAGGACGGTGTCGCGATCATCGGGGGCCAGCGGCATGCGGAAACGCGGCAGACGTTTTTGCAGCGTCGCCGTGTAGATTTCGTGCCGTTCCGGCTGCGTCGAGCGCGTCACGGTCACGGCGTAGTCCCATTCCGGCAGGTTCTCGCGCGCGTAATCGAGCATCGGCTGGCCTTGAAGGACGAGGTCGATCTCGACGAGGTTGGCGTTTGCGGCACGGGCGTCTTTGCGGGTATCGAGATACGCCTGCCGGCCCGCCGCGCGCGTGCGATTGATCGGACTGACGATATCGATCAGCGTGACCAACTTGCCGTCGCCGCGCTGGCGTAGTTCGATGAAGTCCTCCTTGTGCTCCTCGCGGACGATCGAGGTGAACAGGACTTGTTCGGTGACATAACAGCGCTGGCCGACCCGCGCCCGGTAGCGATCGACGAGACCGGGGAGCAGGATCTGATAGAGGCACAGGACGAGATGATGCTGGAACTCCGGCCAGATTTTTTCCTCTTCGAGGAAGGGGTCCATTCCAGGGAACGGCGTCGGCATGAGTGAGGTCTCCGAGGCGGCCGCATCATGGTTGCGATTCGGAACAAAGCGGAATAATGCTCTATTATACAACCGCATTCTCACCCCGCCAGCACTTGCCGAAACTGCTGCCCTCCCGAATCGAAGAACTCCCCTCTTTCTTGCCGCTTGCGGCTTGGCCGGCGGCCCGTCGGACTTCCATGAGACGAGAGAACGATGAAGGCGGGCGAAGTCGCCTTGACGCCGCTTCCACGCTAGCGTACTGATGAGGTAATTCCTTGTCCCATGGAGAGAGGTCCTTCATGAAAGGCGACGAGTCCGAGTTGATGAATCGCTGGAAGATCCAGGACGCCCTCGAAACTTATGGCTGCCGGCACTGGGGCAAAGGCTACTTCTCGATCAACAAGGCCGGCCACGTCACCGTTCATCCCAACAAGAAGCCCGAACAGGCTGTCGATCTCAAGAACCTCGTCGATCAGCTCCAGGCTCGCGGCATCCAGTTGCCCATCCTGCTTCGCTTCACCGACATCCTTCGCCACCGCGTCGGTGAGATCCACGACGTCTTCGAGAACGCCATCAAGGAATTCAACTACCAGGGCGCTTACTGCTGCGTTTACCCCATCAAGGTGAACCAGCAGCGCCATGTAGTCGAGGAGATCCTCGACATCGGCAAGCAGTACAACTACGGACTCGAAGCGGGGTCCAAGCCCGAATTGCTCGCCGTCCTCGCCGTCGCCAACGGCTTGACGCCGATCATCTGCAACGGCTTCAAGGACGACGAGTTCATCCAGATGACCGTGCTGGCGCGCAAGATCGGCAAGCAGGTCATTCCCGTCGTCGAGAAGTTCACCGAACTGGAAACCATCGTCCGCTATGCCGAGATGCACAAGGTCCGTCCGGTCCTTGGGGTGCGTGTCAAACTGGCGGCGCGTGGCTCGGGCCGCTGGCGTTCGAGCGCCGGCTATCGCTCCAAGTTCGGCCTGACGCTGACGGAAGTCCTCGAAGCGGTCGAGTATCTCAAGAAGCGCGGCATGGCCGACTGCCTGCAACTGGTCCACTTCCATCTCGGCAGCCAGATCACGAACATTCGCAGTATCAAGAGCGCGCTCACCGAGGTCTCGCGCATCTACACCGAGTTGCACAAGATCGGCGCGGGCGTCAAGTATATCGACGTCGGCGGCGGGCTTGGCGTCGATTACGACGGATCGCAGACCGATTTCGAGTCGTCGGTCAACTACACCCTTCAGGAGTACGCCAACGACGTCGTGTTCCGCATCAAGAGCGTCTGCGACGAACTGGCCGTCCCGCATCCGACGATCATCTCGGAATCGGGCCGGGCCATCGTCACCTATCACAGTGTCCTGATCTTCGACGTGCTGGGCGTCTCCAACTTCGATCGCTACGAAGTGCCGCCGGAGATCCCGGTCGAGTCGCCGCAGCAGATCAGCGACCTGTTCGCCATCCATCGCGACGTCAACAAGAAGAACGTACTGGAGAACTATCACGACGCGGTCCAGGCCGTCGATGAATCGATCAACATGTTCAACCTCGGCTCGATGTCCATCGAGGAGCGTGCCCTGGTCGAGCGTCTGTTCTGGTGCGTGTGCGGCAGAATCCTGCGCATCGTCCGCGAGATGGATTACGTTCCGGAAGAACTGACGGGCCTGGAAGAGCTGCTCTCAGACACCTATTTCTGCAACTTCTCGATCTTCCAGTCGATGCCCGACTCGTGGGCGGTGAAGCAGTTATTCCCGATCATGCCGATTCATCGGCTCAACGAGGTGCCGACGCGCCGGGCCGTCCTGGGCGACATCACCTGCGACTCGGACGGCAAGGTCGATCAGTTCATCGATCTGCGCGACGTGCGGAACACGCTCCAGTTGCATCCGTTCAAGAACCAGCCTTACTATCTCGGCGCGTTCCTGCTCGGGGCGTATCAGGAGATCCTCGGCGATCTTCACAACCTGTTCGGCGACACCAACGCGGTCCACATCAGCGTCGATGAGAACGGCGAGGTGAATCTCGACACCGTCATCAAGGGCAACACGGTTCGCGAGGTGCTGGCTTATGTCCAGTACAACGCGGATTCGCTGACGGCCCAGATGCGTAAGGACGTCGAGCGCGCGGTTCGATCCGGCACGATTTCGCTGGAAGAATCGCGGCAGATGCTGGGCTTCTACGAGACGGGCCTGGATGGCTACACCTACCTTGAAGAGCCGTGAGATGGCCCCGGCA
>JBBRIK010000745.1:0-4068 GCA_038221045.1 Gemmatales bacterium | reverse complement strand
AAACTGGTCTTCCCGATCCCCGACCCCCGATGCCCGATCCCCGATGCCCGATGCCCGACGGACTCTCTGCTCCGCCGGTGACAGGGGAGTGTCGCGGTCGAAGCCCTCGATCAGCATGGAGCGCCTCTCGACCGGCACCGCTCCCGGCACAAACAGATCGAGAACGGCACTGAGAAACGAGCTGGGCAAGAGAGGCTGACCCCGGTCATCGACCGCCGGATAACTCAGCACCAGTTCCTTCCTCGCCCTGGTGACGAGACGATAGAAAAGTTGCATTTCCTCCGCCAGCAACTCGCTGGCCGACACGACGTCCAGTCCATCGGCCCGCAATGCCTGGCGTTCGGATTCGTCGAGGAGCGTGGAGGGTGTCACCAACTGCGGGAAGCCTCGTTCGCCCAGGCCGAGCAGGAAGACATAATCGGCGTCGAGATCGCAGGCCAGCGGCGCGGAGAGCAAACGGACTCGTCCAGGGCCGCGCCGCGTTCGCGCCGTCCCCGCCGTCGCGGCGAGAGCGTGCAGACGCCGCTGAAACGTCTTGCGATCGATCGGCCTCGGTCGCCCGCCTTGCCCCTCGCGCTGCACCCAGTACGCGAGTTCTTCCTGCAAGCGCTCCCAGGCCAACGTCTCGCCGTTGAGGCCGAGATCGCGTGTGAACGAGCGCAGCCAGGCGACATGCTCCGCCAGCGGGGCAATGTTCGGCATGTCGTCCCAGACGTGGAAGAAGCGTTCGAGGAACGGCCCGCACTGTTTCGCCAGTTCGTGCGTCTTGCGGCGGCGCGACTCCTGGGCTTGCTCGTCTTCGAGTCCCTTCTGTTGCTGCGTCGCCCAGCGGCGAATCGATTCGAGATAAGCGGTCCGGCCGCGTGGCTCGGCGAGCAAACGCAGCAACGCCTCGGACAGCAGCGGCAGTTCGGGATCGAAGCGCGCCTCGTGCCAACTTGGCTTCAGAAAGCTGCTTCGCAGCAGAGCGGTCACGCCGGCGAAGGGCCAATCGTCGTCCGGCAGACGCAGGGCGCGGAGCAGCAAGGCCGACGCTGGGTCGTGCAGCAGCGAATCGGTCCCCTCGACGTCGAGAGGGATGCCATACTCGGCGAACACTTCGCGCATCAGATCGGCATAGGGTGTCAGATCGCGGACACTCAGCAGAATGTCCTCGCCCAGCACTCCAGAGAGGAGCAGTTGCTTGACCTGCCGGGCCACCATGCGCGCCTCGCCGACCAGCCCCGGCGCTTGCAGGCAGAGCAGCCCTGTCGCATCGCTCGCAGGCTGGACTTTACGCACGGGGTGGAAGAGGTTGCTTTCGATCTGCGCAAGTCCGGCGAGCGGGGGGTGTGAACCCCCCAGTTCTGTTTTGCTCGCAGATTCACTCCCCCCGCTCGCCCTGTCCTCTTCGGGTTGACTGATCCACACTTCCTCGCAGGAGATGGAAAAGAGTTGCAACCAGTCGCGCTGAGGCGACGTGAAGGCGCGAAAATCATCGACGAAGACAGCGCGCAGGTCCCGCAAGGGCCGCGCTCCCGGCTTGCGGCGCAGAATGTCGCGGGCCAGGCACAGTCGCGCGTCGGCATCGCACAGCCGCAAGGAGGCGAGACGCTGGCGATAGAGCGTGTAGAGTTCGGCAAGCTGTTCACGCTTGGGCGTCGCGTTGGTCTGACGGAACAACTCGGGAGTGACGTCGCCGCGCTGCAACTCGCCGAGCAGGCCGGCCACGCCCTCGGCGAAGCCCCGCGTTTCGGCCACGCGCTCGAAGTGCGGTAGGCGTTTGCCATGCGACAATTCGACGAGAATCTCATCGACGATCAGGCGAGCCTGACAGCGCGGCAGAGGCCGAACGTCCGGCTCATTCGCCGCGATCAACTCGCTTGCCAACTCCTCGAAGGTGAGCAAGAGTAATCCCGGCACCCCCGCCAGCAGGGGCCGCAACTGATCGCCGCGGCGAAGACTCGGCGTCAGCCAGAGGACCGTCCCCGTCCCCGCAATCGAACGGCAGCGTTCCAGCAGACGGGCCGTCTTGCCGGAACGAGCAGGGCCACGAAGGATCTCAACCGAGGCAGTCATCAGGGTGCCGTTCTCCAGGTACGCGAAACGATGCAGTTTACCCCGTCCGTTCCTATCTCGCCACGTCACTTCTTTCTCTCGTTCCCACGCTCTGCGTGGGAACGTGCTCTTTGACGCTCTGCGTCGCGTCCGTCGGCGTCGTGTCTGTTCGGAAGACGACGCAGAGCGTCGAAGAAGCCGTTCCCACGCAGAGCGTGGGAACGAGGGGGAGGAGAGGTTCGCCTCGACCGCCTGTCCACGTCCGTGCTATCATCTCCGCCCTCGACAGGGAGGGCGAGCATGCATCGACGAAGTTTCCTCAGCCGATCGTTGGCAGGCGTGATGGGGTCTCCCCTCCTTGGCCTGGGGTACGCCTGGCGCGAGGCGACCTGGCTGCGGATCGATCGCCAGACGGTCGCCGTCCCGAACCTCCCGCCCTCCTTCCAGGGCAAGACGCTCGGCGTCCTTGCCGATCCGCATCATAGCCAGTTCGTCGATCTCGACTTCATTCAGTCCGCCGTCGATCGCCTCAACGAACTCAAACCGGACATCATCATCCTGCCTGGCGACTTCGTCCACTCGCACCCGAATCACGTCTACATGCGGCCTTGCATCGAAGCGATGGCCCGGCTGCACGCGCCGCTGGGCGTCTTCGCCGTCCCCGGCAATCACGATCACTGGGACGAGATTGGCCTGCTGCACAACTGCCTGCACGAGTTCGGCATCCGCGATCTGACCAACACCGGCTGCTGGGTCGAACTTGACGGCGAAAGGCTGCGCCTCGGCGGCGTCGATGATCTCTGGGAGGGCCAGCCGAACCTCGCCTCCGCTCTGGAGGGCGCGTCCTACAACGATTGCTGTCTGCTGCTCTGTCACAATCCCGACTATGTCGAGCATCTGCGCGACACGCGAGTCGGCCTGGTGCTGAGCGGACACACGCATGGCGGACAGGTGATGATTCCCGGCTACTATCGCCACGTCCCGTCGTATTATGGCAAGAAGTATCTCGCGGGGCTGGTGCGGACTCCGTGGACGCAGGTCTTCGTCTCGCGCGGCGTGGGCGTGTCCGGCGCTCCTCTGCGGTTCTGCTGCCGCCCCGAGGTCAACTTGCTGACGCTGGTAAGCGCCTGATCCCGCCGCTACGCCGCAAGAGAAGGAACAGCCGTGGATCTGAAGCTCGCCGGACAGGTCGCCGTCGTCGTCGGCAGCGCGCGCGGCATCGGCCGGGCCATTGCCGAGACGTTTGCCGCCGAGGGGGCCGCCCTCGCCCTGATCGACCGCGACAAATGCGGCATCGAGTCGCCGGGCCGCTCTCTGTCGCTGATCGCCGACGTCTGCGATTACCCCGCCCTGCAACTCGCCGTCGCCCGGATCGAATCCGAACTCGGACGGATCGACCATATCGTCTTCGCCGTCGGCATCGGCTCGGGCAAGTATGGTTTCCCCTTCTGGAACCTCGAACCGGGCGACTGGAGCCGGATCCTCGAAGTCAACGTCATCGGCGCGGTGAACGTCGCCCACGCCTTCGCGCCCCCTCTGGTCCGGCAGCGATCCGGGACGATGCTCTTTCTCGCCTCCGTCGCCGGACAGATCGGCTCGCAGACCGATCCGCCTTACAGCGCCTCGAAGGCCGCCATGATCAACTTCGCCCAGTGCGCGGCGAAGGACCTGGCGCCTCATGGCGTCCGCGTCAACACGCTCTGTCCAGGGATGGTGCGGACGGACCTCAATCGCAGCGTCTGGGCCGCGTGGGCCAAGCAGCAGCAGACGGAGAAGGTGCAGTCTTACGAGGAGTGGGCAGAAGAGAAGATTCGGCGTGTGGTGCCGTTGCAGCGCTGGCAGGAGCCGGAGGACGTGGCCGCCATGACGGTCTTTCTCGCCTCGGAGGCCGGCAAGAACATTACCGGCCAGACGATCAACGTCGATGGCGGCTTCGTGATGCACTGGTGACGCGATTTGACGGTTAGCCGCGACGCCCAACACCCGCAAAAGTCGATTTTGGGCATCATAGCCAGCGTGCGAAGCAATTCG
>JBBRIK010000744.1:0-4074 GCA_038221045.1 Gemmatales bacterium | reverse complement strand
ACGTTGGCGTGGCGGAGTGGGTGCGGTGCGGCCCAACGAACACCCGATAAGGCTACGGCCCGCAATAACTTTCCCCGTCGCTCAAGTCGCCAGACTTCTGGGGCCGGGCTCCACCTTAAGACTGGCGACTTCAGCTACGGGTAAAGTAATTCCTGCCCTTCGCCTTAACGGGTGAGCGTTGCGCCTCACAGCACCAACTCCTCCATGCCTCCTTTTTCCTCTATCCGCCTCTTCTGACCCCCGCTACGCTGAGGAAGTCCCGAACAGGGGCCAGGCTCCGTTGTCGTAAGATAAATCATCTAGACGACTTACGGCTTCGACACGCACATCGACCTTGACCTCCTGTTCTCTCCTTTTTTCTCCATTCGCTGCCTCACGCGAATCAGGAGGCTTCCGCCGATGGGACCGTCTCAAGGTTCACCGCCCTGTTATCATCCCGCGGCTGGTCATCCTCAACCGAGCATCGTTGCTCCGCATTCAAACTTCCGATCGTATCTCTTTCCCATTCACGGCTCCATCAGTTACAACGAGGAGGAGCGATTTGCTACTCAATGGGAACGCCAATGACTCCCCATCCGGAGTTGACGGGACAACTGGGCCGCTACGTCATTGTCCGCAAGCTCGGCGCAGGCGGCATGGGGACCGTCTACCTCGCCGAAGACACTCGATTGCCGCGCAAGGTCGCCCTCAAGGTGCCTCACTTCACGGCTGCTGACGGCACCGCCCTGGAGCGCTTCCGCCGCGAAGCCGCTCTGGCCGCCGGCATCGACCACCCCAATCTGTGTCCGGTCCACGATCTCGAAGAGATCGACGGCATCCTCTTCTTTACCATGCCCTTCCTCGAGGGAACGCCCTTATCGCACCTCATCGAGAGAGACAAACCCTGGCCGGTCTCGAAGGCAGCCGAGTTAGTACGGAAAATCGCGGGCGCGGTGGTGCATCTGCACGCGCACGGCATCATTCATCGCGACCTGAAGCCGAGCAATGTGATGGTCCGGCCATCGGGCGAACCTGTGCTGATGGACTTTGGACTCGCGCGCGACTTTATCTCGCAAGACGTTCGGCTGACCAGTTCAAGGACTGCGATGGGTTCGCCCGCCTACATGTCTCCCGAGCAGGTCGCGGGACAGCTAAACATGGGGCCTGGGGTGGACGTCTATGGCCTGGGCCTCATCCTCTTCGAGTTGCTGACAGGACGCCTGCCGTTTGACGCTCCCGTGCCGGCGCTCTACGTCCAGATCCAGCACGATGCGCCGCCGCCGCTGTCGCGGTTCCGTCCCGCTCTTCATGCCCAAATGGACGCGCTGTGCCTGAAGACGCTCAGCAAGGAACCGGGGGCGCGTCAGCCAAACGTCGAGGCGTTCCTGCAAGAGCTGGCGAGGGCCGTTGCTTGCGGGGCCTCGCGGGCCGACGGCGCGACGGAGGCGCTGATGCCGTTTCCGCTCACGACGCCGCCAGACCAGAACATCCTCCAGACAGCCGCCACGCAAGCGCTGCCGCCCAGCAGGCCCGCCCCGCGCCGTGTGAGCAAATGGCTGCTTGCCATCCTCCTCCTTCTCTTGCTCGCCATTCCCGGCGCGTGGTTCCTGATCGACCGGGGGACGACTCGGGAGCCAAACCGGAACGACAACCGTTTGCCTGCCGAGAAAAAGGATGCCCGTCCCGGTCAGGCGAGGACGCCTTTTGACGCAAAGACCGCGAAGGAGTTGCAGCAGGCCTGGGCGAACCATCTGAAGCGTCCCGTCGAAGAGGAATTCGACCTGGGGGAAGGAGTAAAACTGACCGTGGTGTTGATCCCGCCAGGGACTTTCCGGATGGGCCTCGCTCCGGAGAAGGAGCGGGGTGAGGAGCCACAGGAAAGGGAGATTCCCGAGCCCTTCTACCTGGGGAAGTACGAGGTGACACAGGAGCAGTACTGGATGCTGATGAATGAGTACCCGAGCGAGTTCAGCGAAGACGGCGGAGGGAAGGACAAGGTCAAAGGAATGGAGACGAAACGTTTTCCGGTCGAGTCCGTGCGCTGGGAGGAAGCGGTACAGTGTTGCGAGGCACTGGGACGGAAACTGAGGCGGAAGGTGGAATTGCCGAGCGAGGCGAAGTGGGAATACGCCTGCCGGGGCGGGACGGAGACGGCCTTCCATTTCGGCGACACTCTCAACGGGGCGGAGGCGAACTGCAACGGGACCATCCCTCAAGAGAAGGATCAGAAGGCGATTTCTCTGGGAAGGACCTGTGAGGTGGGGTCGTACCCCGCGAATGCGTGGGGATTGTACGACATGCACGGCAACGTGTGGGAATGGTGTCAGGACCGCTACAAGGTTCTTGGCCCCCCCACAGAAGGTGTAAAAGATAACGAGTGGCGCATCCTTCGCGGCGGCTCCTGGAATACCAGTCCGCTGTGGTGCCGGTCCGGCTACCGCAGCGGCTACAAGAGCGCGCTCCGCTATAGCACGGTCGGGTTCCGCGTCGCGGTTCGCCTGGAGTGATTTCCCCTTTCCCTGTCCAGTCTTCGCCCGGCGAGCGGGGCCAGTAATGGCCCCGGTAGTTCATCAAACCGGGGCCATTACTGGCCCCGCTCGCCTCTCTTGTCTCAAACCGGGGCCATTACTGGCTCCGCTCGCCGGGTCCGAACCATTGCACTACTTGCTGACCGATTTCACCAGCTTCTGAACTGCGCCGGCGATTCGGTCCTCGATGTCGCCGGCCCAGCGCAGGGCGGGACGGCCGTATTCATACAGGTTGGGTCCACCTTCATATCCTCCCTCGGCCCAGACCCGGCGCGAGGGGATGTAGGAGATCATGTCGTCCGTGTAGCCGCAAACCCAGGTGCCGGGACCGAACTCGATTTTGAATCGGATGGCGTAATCCACGACCGTCTCCGCACCCATGCCGATCATCAGCGTCTGCTTGCCCAGACGCCAGGCGTGCAAGGGATATGGATAGGTGGTAGCAAACTTCTCGCCGGCATCGAGCTTCTGAAGCATCCGCTCCGCCCAGCGCTTTCGGATGGCGTTCTGTTCTTTCGTCGCGGCTTGCAGTTCCTGGCGGGTCATGACTTTCTCATACGGAAGGTCCACATATGCGAACGCTGTTTGCAGACCAGGCGGGACCGATTTCAATGGCTTCTTCAACGCCTCCTCGACGGCGTCCGCCAGCATTTGTCCGTACTTCTCGCAGAGTTCGACCTTGCGGCGCGGGAGCGGGTTTTGATCGCCGCCGCAGGTGTTGACGAACAGGGCTGCCGCGCCGGGATGCTTTTTCTCCAGAGCCAACTGAGCGAAACCGGGATAATCGCCACACCACTGGTTGAAGTTGAGCGTCGTCGGATGGCAGGCATAGCCGAAGAGGATCGCCACCAGGCTCTTGTCGGGCCGCGTGACGGTCATCACCGGGACCGTATGATCGACCGGCCCCTTGAGGGCTTCTCCCCTGGCCAGCATGACGGGTACTTTGGCCTCGGGATTATTGCGGCGATTCACAGCGAAGGTGGTGTGTCCCTGGCCGGTCTGCAGATTCGCAGGCGCGAGTCCTCCGATCGCCTTGCCGACCATCTGGACGAGGTTGGCTTCCATGAGCGCGGTGTACTCGTCAACCAACTTGACCTGCTCTGCTTCGATGGGGTAGTAGTCCACCAGGTCGCTTCCCAGACGCGGTCCGCAGTGGTTGTGCGAGAACGTAATCATCACCTGCTGGCGTTCCAGTTTGAATTGCTTTTGAAGCTGTTCAAAGACGCGATCGCTCATCTCCTTGGGTATGCCCTGGAAATCGCTCGTCACCAGCACGACCCGCTGACCCCTCGGATCTTCGAGGGCCAGAGCCTTCATCCACAGGTCGTGCAGTTTGCCCTCCGGCGGGCGTTTGGTGCCATAGCCGGCCAGCCAGACGCCTTTTTCGGGTGTTATGACCGCCTTCGCGATCCCCGCTTTCCAGGACGCCTCCTCGCCTTGCGCCGGACTCGCCATGCTTCCGAGTCCGATCAACAATCCACAAAGGGTCAACCGAGCGTTCATGAGCCGGCTCCTGGATGGAAGAGGAATGCATTCATCGGCTATGATAGGACGAGACGAGGCCGTT
>JBBRIK010000743.1:0-4079 GCA_038221045.1 Gemmatales bacterium | reverse complement strand
GGACGCTCACTCCCGAGCAGTACGCCGCGGAGCCGGTGCCCGGCTGGTCCTCCGTCCGTTCGACGGTCGTTCACATCGCGGTCGTGACCGAAGGTTGGCTGCGCGGCCTTGTGGGCGATCCGGACGAGAGCGTCGCGACTGAGGCGGACTTGGCGGCCGTCGAGGATGCCGAGCGACTGCTCGGTCGTGCCTACAAGATGCTCGATGAACTCCTGCCGGCCCTCACCCCGGAGCGGCTCGCCATCCCCGTGACGCTTCGCCGGCGCGGCCGCACCGCCACACTGCCGCCCTGGACGCTCTTGCGGCACCTGGTCAATCACACCACCTATCACCGAGGCCAGGTCGCTTCCAAGCTCAAGCGGTTCGGGATCCAGCAGCCAGAAACCGACTTCGTCTACTGGATGTTCGAGCAGACGCCGCAATAGGCGTGAGCCATGTCGGCAGTAACCATCTTTCGGGGAAGCCTTCAATCGTCCGCGATCAATTTCGACCGCGCGCCGTGCGTGTGTCATTGCCTTGGACATGATCCCCACGGATTCGTACAGACCCGACAACCCCTTGAGGGCGTCGGACAGCGCAGCCCGAATCAATGATCGCCCGCAGCCGAAGCATCGGAGGCACCGGCTGGCCGGCGAATTGCAGCGCCGTCACCAGTGACTCCTCGAGGCCCACCAGCACCTCAAGGGCAAACCCATCAGGTCTCGTCGGAAAGCTCAGGATCGGCATGGGTGGCAATAGGGTGAGACGCGGAGGATCGGTTCCTGTGTTTGGATGTGGTGGATGAGAAAGGACTCGAACGGGAACCGACGGCAGCCTTCCGCATTCGCCTCCTGATGGGAGCAGTACAGGCCACTAATGGTCGTCCCCTTGATGAGAACGAACTCTCCTTCATGTCCCTCAGCAAGCAGTTTCGGCAATTCGCCCCGATAGGTCATCCATTCGGTGTACAGCGGACTGTCTGACGGAGGATCGGTCAGTTCGGTGTAGTAAATGGTTCGGGGCTTCTCGTCACGCTTCGCTCTTGTGGACTCCACGGGGCACACCACTCCAGAAGGCAGTCTTACAACAGTACCCGCGAGGACGCCCTGAAGTTCGGCAATCTCCGCATTGAGCTGTTGTTCCCGAGCAACGAGCCGGCTGCGATCGGCTTCAACGGATTCAAGGACAGGGAGTGCCTCTGCCAGCGTGGCCCTGGAGAGGTTCTCGTCCTGCTCCATTTGTCGTAGTCCAGCCTCGTAACGTGCCTTCTGTTCGGCATCGAGTATTTCACCGCGCACCACCTGCAGATGCAGCGGCCACCATTGACGATAGAGTGCATCGTCCATACGAGATTTCCGTGGAACCTGAATCTGAACAGGAGCAGGTTACCTTACTTCAGATTATCTGGTCGAGGCCATTTCGTTCCTTTGCCGCAGTGGGTTCCACAAGCAGCGTCATTCCTCATCTTCCGGGGATGCGCGTTCCCCCGCTCGTGCAAACAACTCGGCCACGGGCAGTTTGAATCCCGGCAGCACTACGCCGCCGTCGAGCATTCCTCGTTCGCGGATCAACTTCGATTCATCGGGGGCCGTGTAGACGCGAATGGTCCGCTTGATCGGATCGATCTCCCAGACCAGTTTGCAGCCCCCGAGGAAGTATTCGCGTCGCTTCCGCTCCATCTCTTTCTTCGTATTCGAGGGGCTGAGGACTTCGACAGCCAGGTCCGGCACGCGATCAAGGATCTGTCCTCGCGGCAGCAGCCGATTCGGGAATTGCTCCCACGAGTAAAAGGCAACGTCCGGAATACGCACCTGCCCAGGTTCCAGCCGCATCAGCCCACCCGTACCTAACACTATCCCCAACTCGTGTTCATGCGCAAATGTGTCAAGGTAGAAACCCAGGACCATACCCACCCTGGCTTCGTAGACCCCCATGGTTTTGTCCACGACAATCCTGTCGATGAGTTCGCAGTGGCAGTCGGTGTGGGCCTCAATGCGAATCACGTCTTCCTCCGTCGCGGTCCCCGGCTGGGGATTCAGCCTGATCCGAGTCGGAGGAATGTCGCCGATTCGATCGAGCAACTCGGACAGATACTCGAACGGTTGGGGTCGCGATTTTACCCTGCCCATACACTTCCTCCTGGTGAAACGATCCTTCCCTGGGTTCCATGCCGGCACTCAATCGACATAGATCATTTCGTTGCTGTTGACGAGCGCGTGGCAGAAGTCGGCAAGCGCGGCCGACAGCGCATCCTTGACTCGGGCGTTCGGGGATCGCAGCCGATCGGTCTGCTTGCGGATGAAATCGCTCCCGAGCCGCACCTCGTCCTCCGTTGCGGAACGACACCAGGCGGCGCGATAGGCGGCAACCGTCAGCGCGGTCAAATCGTCGCCATGACGCAGGAGCAACTCCGACGCCCAGCGCTTCGCCCGCTCGCGCGTCAGCTCGCCGTTGAGCAGCAACATCGCCTGGGGGGCGGTCGTCGTCTGCGCTCGACGCGAACAACTGTTGTGCATGTCCGGCAGATCGAAGACGTCGAAAAGGGGATAGCGCAGGTTTCGCCGCGCCTGCACATAGATCGAGCGACGATGCTGATCCGTCTCGTTGTCGTCCGGTTTCCAGGCGTATTTGCTCAACCCATCGGGCAACTTCGGCCGCGCACTCGTCCCGCCCATGCGCCGATTCATCTCACCTGACAGGGTCAGCATCGCGTCGCGCAGGGCCTCGCCCTCCAGCCGGCGGCGACGTGCGTGCCAGAGCAACTTGTTGTCGCGATCCACGCTGAGGGCCTTGCGATGCATCTCTTCGCCCGGATCGACGCGCGACGACTGGCGATACGCGGCCGAGAGGACCATCAGACGATGAAGGTGTTTCAGGCTCCAGCCGTGATCGGTCAACTCGCAGGCCAGCCAGTCGAGCAACTCGGGATGCGTCGCCGGTTCGCCGGCAGCGCCGAAATCGTTCGAGGTTGCGACCAGGCCGACACCGAAGTGATGCTGCCAGAGACGATTGACCATGACGCGAGCCGTCAGCGGATGATCGGGCCGCGTCAGCCAGCGAGCCAGGGCGGAGCGTCGCCCTGTGCTGTCCAGGGGCTGCGGCAGCGTCGTATTCGCGTCCGTCTTGCCGAGAAACTCTGGGAACGCGGGCGGGACGATCTCGCGCGGGTTCTTCCAGTTGCCGCCGCGGAGGCGATGGGTCGGCGGAGCGTCCCGGCCGATGTCGCTCATCGCCATCACCGCCTCGCCGGGACGCGGCCGGCCAGGGAGAACCGACAACTTCGCTTCCAGTTCGTCGAGTTTCTTCTTCGTGTCGGCAGGCAGTTTCTTGAGTGCCTCGCTCTCGGCGCGTTTGACCTGTTTCTCGGCCAGGGCGGCGATCTGCTGCTGATAGGGAGTCCGCTTCTCGGGGAGCGTCCGCGCCGCCTCCTGAATCTCGGCGCGGAACTTGCCGAGGGCGCGATTGCGGGCATCGGCGCGAATCGGAGCGAGCAGGCGCTCGATTTCGTCGCGGATCGGTTTCGACCTCTTCTCCCATTCCGGCGAAGGAGGCGAGGGCATCTCGTCGCGCGGCGACATCGGCGCGAGGAACGCCTGCAAGGCGAAATAGTCTTTCTGCGAGGTCGGATCGTACTTGTGATCGTGGCAGCGGGCGCAGCCGACGGTCAGACCGAGGAAAGCGGCGCCGGTCACATCGGTGACGTCATCGAGGATTTCCTGCCAGCGCTGTTCGAGGTTGGCCGCGTTGGATTCGTCGGGATAGAGGCGCAGGAAGCCAGTCGCGATGTGGGCGTCGAGATTGTCCGCTGCCATTTCATCGCCCGCGAGCTGCCAGGCGACGAAGCGATCGTAGCCAAGATCGGCGTTGAAAGCGCGAATCACCCAGTCGCGATAGCGATGGGCGGCAGGACGATGGGCGTCCTCCTTGAAGCCATCGCTCTCGGCATAGCGGACAAGGTCGAGCCAGGGCTGGGCCATGCGCTCGCCAAACGCGGGCAAGGCCAGCAAGCGCTCGACGACCTACTCATAAGCGTCCGGCGAATCATCCCCCAGGAAGGCGTCGATCTCACCGGGCGTCGGCGGCAGCCCGGTCAGGTCAAA
>JBBRIK010000742.1:0-4082 GCA_038221045.1 Gemmatales bacterium | reverse complement strand
GGCCCAGTTGGTCGGATATTAAGATTGCCGATGCTTTCGATTGCCGGGTGCAAACCATCGAGAATCTCCGCAAACGCTTGGTCACCGAGAACTTTGAACTGGCTTTAAACGGCCAGCAACGGAAAGAACCGCCCATGTCCTGTAAGCTCGACGGCGGGGCCGAAGCCAAGTTGATTGCCATGCGATTGGGTCGGCCACCAGCGGGTTTCGGACATTGGACGTTGCGGCTGCTTGCCGACGAAATGGTGGCCTTGGAAGTAGTCGAGTCGATCAGCCACGAAACGGTTCGCGCGACGCTAAAAAAAACGGCATGACGAAGCGCAAGATCGAATATTGGGTGATTCCGCCGGAGCAAGACGCCGAGTTCGTCGCCTGCATGGAGGAAGTACTCGAAACCTACGAGGAAGCGTACGATCCGCAGCATCCCGTGGTGTGTATGGACGAACAACCGGTGCAGTTGCTCAAGGAAACACAGGTGCCGATCGCCGCGACGAAGGAGCACGGCCAGCGTGTCGAATACGAATACGAGCGCAATGGCACGGCCAGCATTTTCCTGTTCGCCGAACCGCTCTCGGGTTTCCGCCAAGCGACCGCCCGCGAGCGGCGTACCAAGACCGACTGGGCGATCGAGGTCGCTCAGATGCTGGATACGCGCTATGCCGATTGCGAGTATGTGACACTCGTTTGCGACAACCTCAACACGCACACCAAAGGAGCGTTCTATGAAGCGTTCGAGCCGGATCAGGCGCGAGCGTATGTGAAACGGATCCGATTCTGTTACACCCCGAAACACGGCAGTTGGCTGAATGTCGCGGAATGCGAGTTGAGTTGCCTGACGAGCCAATGTATAAGCGGACGCCGCATCGGTGAACGGATTGAACTACAGACAGAGATCGGGGTCTGGTCCGACAAGACGAATGCCAAACAACGCGGTGTTGATTGGCAATTCCGCATCGAACACGCTCGCGTGAAACTGAAAAGGCTCTACCCAAAAATCAAGACTTGAGGACGCAGTAGTGTGTGCGATCATCGATGCATGCGTTGCGACCAGGGTCTTCGTCGATAAGAACGACTCAGACCTCGTGAAAATCCGGACGCTCATGTTCGCGCGCAAGCTCGAGGTCGTCTACGGCGGCGAGTTGGCGCGTGAGTATGCGAGACTCAAGACCGTCGCGCGCATTGTGAAGTTGCTGGACCAAGCGGGGATAGCGAAGAAGCACAATGACAAGAGGGTGGATGACGAAGACGATAAAGTGAAAAAGCTGAACCTCTGCATGTCCAACGACACGCATGTGATCGCCCTGGCACGGGTGGCGCGGGCGCGGCTGCTGTGTTCGGCGGACCAGGCGCTGCACATCGACTTCAAGAATAAAAAGCTCATCGACAAGCCACGGGGTCGCATTTACCAGAACGCAACACATGACGGTCTGCTCAAGCGGAAGTGTAGGGCGTGCAAGAAGATCGGCTGAGCGACACTGTCATCTGCGCTTGCAGTGCCTCTGCCAGGAAAAAGGACACTTCTCGCGAATCTCGACAGTTGCTGACGGTCATGCGATCCACCGCACACAGGAGGCCGGAGAGTTGACCCAGGGTCCATTGCCGGTAGGCGGCGCCATCGACCTGACGAATCTTCCAGTCAAGGGAGTCGTCGAGAATGCCAGTGGATAGGTCGAGGCAAAAGTCACGCGCGAGGGCGTGCTGGATCTGCTGGACGATCGTATGACAGTCCAGCATCGGCGTGGCGGTCGGTGGCGAGGGGAATTCGTACAACGGTCACGGAGAGTGAACTCCTGGCGTATGGCGCTCGCCGCCGTCTGGGTGGTGTTCCCTCCTCAAGCGCAGAGTGGGACGGGTGAAACTCACACTCCTCCCGAGAATCCATGAACGACTCCCCCTGGACCGCAGCGCGGGCGGCGATGCTGCTCGATCCCACCGTCGCCAACCTCAACACCGGCAGTTTCGGCCCGCTGCCGCGCGTCGTCTTCGAGCGCGTCACGCAACTGCGCCAGCGCCTCGCCGAGGAACCGATGGACTTCCTCCTGCGCGGCCTGCCGTCGTTACTCTGGGAGGCGCGCACACGTCTCGCTCAGTTCATCGGCTGCGATCCGCGCCGGCTCGTCTTCACCGCCAATGTCACCACGGCCATCAACCTCGTCGCTTCCTCGCTGCGCCTGGCCGCGCCGGGCGAAATCCTGCTCACCGATCACGAATATGGCGCGATGGTCTGGTGCTGGGAGCGCATGGCCCAGCGTCTCGGCCTCAGCATCCGCACCTTTCCTCTGCCGGTCGTGCCGGACGATCCCGGACAGATCGTCGAGGCGGCACGGGCCGCCATGACCGAACGCACGCGCCTGCTCTTCTTCAGTCACGTCCTGTCGCCGACCGGCATGGTGCTGTCGGCGAAGGAACTGTGCGCCGAGGCTCGCAAGCGTGGCATTCTCAGCGTCGTCGATGGCGCGCACGCGCCCGCCTTCGTGCCGATCAACCTCAATGAGATCGACGCCGATTTCTATGGAGCAAACTGTCACAAGTGGCTGCTCGCCCCGACCGGCTCCGGCTTCCTGCACATCGGACGCGGCAATGAGGATCGTCTCGAACCCTTGCAGGTCAGTTGGGGTTATCGCAAGGAACAGCGTCCTCTCGACGAGGCGGACCTCTGCGGCTCGACGCCGCGACTGCGCTTCCTGGAGTTCGAGGGGACGCGCGACGTTTGTCCCTGGTTGGCCGTGCCGTCAGCGATTGACTTTCAGGCGGGTATCGGCTGGGAAGCGATTCGCGAACGTATCGCGCAACTCGTCGCCCATGTCCGCTCGAAATTCTCCTGGCTGTCTCCGGCAACGCCCACGCATCCGGCCATGCACGGAGCCATGACGGCCTTTCGTCTGCCTGCGGGAGTTGATGCGCAGGAGTTACGGCGTCGTTTGTGGGAGGAGCATCGCATCGAGGCGCCGATCATCGAGCGTCCCGATGGTCTGCTCATTCGCGTCTCGACGCACTTCTACAACACGGAAGCAGAGATAGACCGGCTCGCGGAGGCGCTGCCGAAGCTACTCTGAACCTCCTGCCGCTTGCGGCTTTGCAGCCCGACGTGCCGTTTCGCTACAATGCCCGTTGATTGCTCTCCTTGCTTGCGCGGAGGTTTCATGGCCGACACGACCTGGATCATTGACGTCGATGAGGGGAACTTCCAGCAACTCGTCCTCGAACAGTCGCGACAACGTCCCATCGTTATCGACTTCTGGGCCGAATGGTGCGGTCCCTGTCGCGCGCTCACTCCCATCCTCGAAAAACTGACCAACGAGCAGAAGGGAGCCATCGTCCTGGCCAAGATCGACGTCGATCATTGCCAGACGCTGGCGGGCCAGTTTGGCATCGAGGCCATTCCCGCTCTGCGCGTCATCCGCGACGGCAAACTCATCTTCAAGCACGATGGCGTCCTTCCTGAGGCCCAACTCCGCGAGATCTTCGCGCAACTGGGGCCGCCTCCCGCCGACCCGATGCTGGTCAAGGCCCAGGCCCTTGAAGAAGGCAAGCCCGCCGAGGCCGAGCCGCTCTACCGCAAGCTGCTTGAGAAGAATGGCGGCAATGACGAGGCCCGCGTCGGTCTTGCTCGTGTCCTGGTGGCCCAGAACAAGGACGAGGAGGTGGCCGCCCTCCTGGAGCCAATCGAGAGCGATGGCCCCTTCGGCGCGGAAGCCCAGCGCATCAAGAGCCTGATGTCGTTGCGCGGCCTGTCGAGCAGCGTTACCGGTGACGAAGCGAGCCTGCGCAAGCAGATCGAGGAGAATCCCAAGAACGGCCAGGCGTGCTATGAACTGGGCTGTCTGCTGACCCAGCAGGGCAAGCACGAAGAGGCGCTTGAGATACTCCTGACGGCCGGCGAACGCGACATGAAATTGGCCCCGACCAAGGTGCGGGAGGCGATGGTACAGATCTTCTACGCCCTCGGCCAAAGCCATCCCCTCTCGGATCGTTATCGCGCCAAGTTGGCGGAGTTGCTGTACTGAGCGTCGGAACCCGCTACGCCGCAAGCGGCAAGACAGAAAGGCCCGCCTCATGAACTTCACCGCCTTGCGTCTTCG
>JBBRIK010000741.1:0-4082 GCA_038221045.1 Gemmatales bacterium | reverse complement strand
GCGCTGTCTCCTTGCCCCTCGGTTTGAGAGCGAGGACGCTCATCCAGCGCTTCAGAAAGGCCGCGTCCAGGGAGTGCATCTTCGCGATCTCGTCGGCCGATAGCTTCTGATCGTGGACCGCCTCGACAGCCGCGCCGAGGTATTTGGCGCTGTTGGCGAACACTTCGGCGTAATCGACGTCGAACGCCGGGCCGAACTGAGCGTAGTCACGCAGCAGCAGAGTCGGCTTGCCCGCTCCTTCAAAGCGGGGCCGCTGCCAGACGACCAGGTCGCCCTTCTTGTCCGAGACGAGATCGCGGGCCGTCAGGTACAGCACGACCTCACTCTGTCCCGGTACAGCCTTGATCGGCAACTTCAGCGTCTGCGTCTCGACGGCCGCAAGATCATTCGGCAGTTGGCGGGCTGTCTGGCGATCACGATAGCTGCCGATCACGACGAATTTCCACAACGCCGTCTGCCACGCCGACACCTCGGCCACGAGGCCGGCAACGTCCTTCTCCGACGCCGCACGCCAGCGGGAGCGAATCCGCTCGAGGGGCCAGGAGGGTTCCTTGTCGGTCAACGTCCGCCACAGAATCGTGAGGTACTGGCGATTGAGCCTCTCCTTCGTCGCCACGGTCTCCAGCGTCACCTTGCCGGTGAGCAGATCGTCGCGATGACGGACGGCAGCCAGCAGATAGGGCTGAAGAGGCAGCCGGCCATCGCTGGTGTAATCCTTGTAGAACTCGCGCAGCCGGGCGAGGCTCTCGTCGGTCCAGTCGCGTCGAGTCTTCGCGGGAGAGAAGCGAAATCCATCGGGCATAAGGACGGCGTGGTCCGCAATGTCCTTGGCCGCGTTGAGGTACTTGTTCAGGAGCGTCGGCGAGATGTCCGTCAATGCCTCGGCCGCGTTGGTGAACCCCTCGCCGGCAGCCCCATCAGCGGGAAACTCGCGCGCCGGGCGCAGGTCCACGCCCGTCAGGTCGCGGATCGTGTAGTCATACTCGGCATTGCTGAGCCGGCGCAGCGGCACCTGGCCGGGATCGCCAGCACGAGCACGAGCCTCGGCGTCGAGGAAAGTGCGGGTCCACTCGATCAGTTTCTTGCGTTCGCCGGCCGCCGGCTGAGGTTTATTCTTCGGAGGCATCTCGCCCGTTTCGAGCATCTCGATCAGCGCCTGCCACGCCTTCACGTCCTTGCGGATATGGTCGATCGACGTGAATCGCTCCAGATCGAGACTGCCCTTTTTCGCCTTCGTCGAATGACAATCGAGGCAGAATTTCTTGAGAAGAGGCTGAACGGCGGCGGCATACTCCTCCTTCGGCCCGGCCTGAGGAGGCGTGTCCGCACTGTGGAGACCGTGTACCGCGAACGCGATGAGAGTAAGCCCGGCACCGGCGGCGATCCACGCCGATCGCAGTTTGATAGGGATCATGAGGTCTTTCTTTCCGAAACGCTCATCACTCGTTGGTAGGCCAGCGGCGCAACAGGGGGGCACTGTTGATTCCATCGCCGCGGCCCATGCGGGTCAAGGGAAAAGGCCCTGAATATAAGCAGGCGAGCGGGGCCAGTAATGGCCCCGGTTTGACAACTACCGGGGTCATTACTGGCTCTGGTAGTTATTCAACCGGGGTCATTACTGACCCCGCTCGCCTGGGAAACACGGCCTCAGAGGGAAGCGGCGGGAAGCGAAACAGGAGGCGTCGCCGGGAGCTTGCGCAGCGACACCCAGAGCAGCAGGACGATACCACTGAAGAACAGCAGAACGCTGACGTAACTCTCGAAACCGGCAGGACGCTGATCGATCCGCAGGATCTCGTTGACGTAACGGTGGATGCCGTAGCAGATCATCATCAGGGCCATCCCCTGACCTTCGCGGCGCTTGACGCCGTCGAACGCCAGCAGCATCAGCAGCAAGAGGATCATGCTCATCGTCTCATAGAGCTGCGTCGGCTGAAGGGGAAGCGTTCGCGGCTCGAACGGCGGCAACTCCACCTCGTCTTTCTCTCCGGGGCGTTCAACGGTCAGCATCAGCCGGGTCTCGCCGCGCGGCCAGAGGTTCGTCAGCAGCAGCGAGGCGGCCCTGGCCGGCGACACTTCCTCGTCGTCCCATTTAAGCCCCTTCACTTCCCGGCCGTTGACCTTGACGAGGACGTCGCCCGGCTTCAGGCCATTCGCCTCGGCCGGGGAATTGGGTTCCACCTTCGCAACGACAGGACGTGTCGATGCGGGATCGAGAAGAAATCCGGCGGGAGTCTGATAGCCCGCCGTCACCATGTCGTAACGCGCCGGCGCTGACATCGGGTACTCAACGCCCAGGCAGGTGGCGCAGGCGACCTGGCCGTAGCAGCAGCCATTGAGGAAACAACCGATCCGGCCCAGGAGCAGGCCGACCGCGACCGTCGGCGCGATCACATCGGCCAGCCGCAGCGTCGTCACGTTTTTTCGGAACCGGAAGGTGAAGTAGTAGCCGACGAAGTAGGTCAGAATCGCCCCGATGACGGCCCCGTAGAAGATGATGCCGCCGTCCCAGATCGAGAAGAGGCGGACGATGAAATCCCAGATGCTATTGACGTTCTTCAGGCCGTCGTGCAACAGGAGATAGCAGATACGGGCGCCGAGGATGCCGCCGCCGAAGATGTAGATGGCAAGATCCTCGATGACGGTGCGATCGATGCCGACGCGCGCGGCCCGGCGTTTGGCCAGCCAGATACAGGCGAGGAAGGCCGTCAACAGCATCACCCCGAAGCCGTAAATGGGGACGCCGCCAAAGATTGGAATCCGAAAGAGCACTTGCCGCATGATGGTCCGCCGTTGGGGAAAGACACGGTCCCGGCCCGCATCCGTCGCCCCTCGGCACGCCGGCCACTCTGGCATGATAGCGGTCCGCGCGCCGCGATCAAAGCCCTGATTCGTCCAGGCGCGGGACGATGATTTCCTGGCTCCTCATCAGGGCAGGATCGCCCCGGACTCAGGGTGTCGAACTTTTCCAAAAATGCGGTTGACAAGGTGGATAGGACAGCTAGATTGCCCGTACTTTAGAGCCGGTCCGACACTGTTACTGAACCCGCAAGGGGAGGACACAGGACGTCTCCCCATAGCTATCCGTATCCCTTGCTCGAGGACACGCTGATGCCCGTCTGGCAACTGACTGTAGAGTCTTCTCCCTGGTGGTTGTCCGTCCGTCCCCTGGACGAACGCGCTATTGCGCCCGAGGAGGAGGCCGACGAAGAAGAAGATGACGACGACGATGATGACGACGACTTCGACGACGACGATGACGATGACGACCTCGATGACCTCGACGACGATCTCGACGATGATCTCGACGACGATGAGGATGACGACCTCGACGACGATGAGGACGACGACCTCGACGACGACTTCGACGACGACGATGACGATGATTTTGACGACGACGATGACGAGGATGACGACGAAGAGGAAGAGGAAGAAGTTGGTGGGGTCCCCTGACAGAACGAGCCTCTGACTCATCTGCGATTGCCAATGGAACGCCGGGCCGGCTTTATCAGAAAGCCTTCCCGGCGTTTTTTCGCGCGCTGCCCGACTCCGGCCGATTGCTTTTGCACGATTGCGCGGAGCAGTTATAATCTCAGAAGGGTAGGTCGAGCGCCGGCTGCTCACGGGTGAGCCGTCGTCGCGATCGGGGCCGCCCGCGGCGAGGGGACGAACATGGCGCATCTGGGCAAGCATTTCAACGAGGATTCCGGACCCGCCTCGGCGGGCAAGCCTTCCTCGCGCGCCGCCGACCAGGGACAACTCGACTTCGAGCTCGATTTCTACGCCGGCGTCCTGTCCCGCGTGCCGGACTACGTGGACGTGCTCCGCGTCCTGGGCAACCTGCTCACCCTCAAGGGCCGCTTCGCCGACGGCCTGCAGGTGGACAAGCGCCTGGTGCAGCTTCGCCCCAACGACGCGCTGGCCCACTACAACCTCGCCTGCAGCTTCGCCCTCCTCAAGCGGCCGGAATTGGCCATCAAGACCCTGCGCCGCGCCGTCGAACTGGGCTACCGCGACTTCCGCTACATGCGGGAGGACCGCGACCTCGACGCCATCCGCCACGACCCCCGCTTCCGCCAACT
>JBBRIK010000740.1:0-4084 GCA_038221045.1 Gemmatales bacterium | reverse complement strand
CATCGAATTGTACCGCGGCTCTCTGGCTTATTTTGACCACATCAACCGCGCCGGCGGCGTCCACGGCAATACTATCCACATCAAAACGTATGACGACGGCTACAACCCCAAGGTTGCCATTGACAACACCATCCGCCTGGTTGAAAAGGACAAGGTCTTCCTCCTGTTTGACTACATGGGCACCCCGACCGTTACACGCATCTTGCCGCTGTTGAAAAAACACGAGGATGACTCCGTTTTTCTCTTTTTCCCTTTCACCGGGGCCGAGCCTCAGCGCCAAGATCCCTACAAACGGTTCGTCTTCAACCTGCGGGCCTCTTACCATCAGGAGACGGCCATGCTGGTCAATCAATTTGTCGGCATCGACAGAAAACGGGTCGCCGTGTTCTACCAGATTGATGCCTACGGCCGCAGCGGCTGGGACGGCGTGCGCCGGCAACTGGCCAAGCAAAAGCCCGCCCTGGAGATGGTCGCGGAAGCAACCTACCAGCGCGGCACGCCCTACAGCGCGGACTTGGGGCAGCAGGTGGTCCTGCTCCGCAAGGCCAACCCCGATGCGATTATCTCGATCGGCACCTATGAGGCGAGTGCGGCCTTTATCCGGGATGCGCGCAATGCGGGCTGGACCGACATTCCCATCGCTAATATCTCCGGCGTGGACAGCGACAATTTGCTGGACCTGCTCCTCAAAGAGGGCAAGAAAACCGGCAAGGATTACACCGTGAACCTCATCAACTCGCAGGTCGTGCCGAGTTATGATGATGCGGCCCTGCCGGCCGTGCAGGAATACCGCAAGTTGATGGCCCTGCACAAGCCCGTGCCGCCCCGCGAGCTCCTCGACGAGGCTTACCACGCGCCACCGCACAGCTATATCAGTCTTGAAGGCTTTCTGAATGCCAAGCTGCTGGTGGAAATCCTCAAGAAGATGGGGCCTAAGCCCAGGCGCGAACAGATCAAGAAGACGGTGGAGTCCGGTGAGAAATTCGATCTGGGTCTGGGCCGCGATGTGTTGATGTCATTCGGACCCAACGACCACAAGGGTCTGGAACGGGTCTATTGCATGGTTGCCGCGGACGGCCGTTTTGTGCCCCTCGCGGACGAAGGCTGGAAGAAGTGGCGCAAATGAAACGTTTCCGGCTGTTTACCAAGGCCCTCGCCATCCTGATTCTGTTGTTTGCCATCACCGCCTTGTCCACGGCAGTGTTCTCGGCCTGGATTCTCGAAGACAAACTGACCGAGCAGTACAAACGCAAAGGGGAAGCCATTGCCAATGGCATCGCGGGGGCCAGCGTCGAGATCCTCCTGTTCCGCGATGCCGCCACCATCCAGGCAATGATCGACCGGTATCTGGAAGAAGGCGAGGACCAGGGGGTCGGATATATCTTCGTGGCAGACGAGCGCGGCAACATCATTTCCCACACCTTCTTTCCTGGCATCCCAGACGAAATACGCGGGCTGGAGGGGGACCGGCACAAGACAACCACTCATCAAATCAACATCGAGGGACGGGGGGATTTCATCGACATTTCCTCCCCCATCCTGGCCAGCGAAGTGGGCTATGTCCACGTGGGGATGGAACGGAAATTGATCCGGAATGCCATCACGAAGGCCATCGTCCAGCAGATGGTCCTCATGGGCCTCCTCTTCATGCTCAGCATCACGGCTGCATACTTCTTCGTGAAGCGCCTCGCCGGGCCGCTTAATCAGCTGACCGACTACGCGAAAAAGGTTGCAGCCAGTGATGGCGCTAGCACCGACAACGGCGAACCCCGCGCGGAGCTTCTGCCCATGGCGGCGGGCACCGACGAGGTGGGGCTCCTGACGCAGGCATTCCTGCACATGATCCGCGAGGTCTCTAGCCGTGAGCAACGCCTCAAACTGGCCCAGGAGGAATTGCAAGGGCTCAACGAGACACTGGAACAGCGGGTGGTCGAACGCAGCGAAGCGGTCGAACAACGGGCGCGCGAGCTGACCCGTGCCAACCAACAACTGGAACGCGAAATCGCCGAGCGCAAGCAGCTGGAGGCGGATCTGGTGCAGGAACGGCACCTTCTGCACATGCTCATGGACAACATCCCGGACAGTATTTACTTCAAGGATACGGGCAGCCATTTTACGAGGATCAACAAGGCCTTGGCCGATCGCTTTAGCCTGAGCGCGCCGGCGGAAGCCCTGGGCAAGACGGATTATGACTTTTTCACCGAGGAGCACGCCCGGCCTGCTTACGAGGACGAACAGGAGGTGGTGCGGACCGGTGAGCCGCTCGTGGGTAAGGAAGAAAAAGAAACGTGGTCCGACGGCCGCGAGCGATGGATGTTGACCACCAAGATGCCCCTGCGCGACAACAACGGGAACATCATCGGCACGTTCGGGATTTCCCGCGACATCACGCGGCGCAAAGAGTCACAATTGGCCATGGAGGCGTCCGAGCGCCGCTACCGGCAGCTGACCGAGGCCTCCCTGGACGCCATCATCGTCGCCGACCAGCAGCAGCGCATCCTCCTGTTCAACCCTGCGGCCGAGCGGACCTTCGGCTATCAGGCCGCCGAGATCGTGGGGCAGCCCTTGCAGCGGCTCATGTCGGAGAAATTCCACGAAGCGCACGAGCGCGGCTTCCAGCGGTTTGTGGCGACCCGCGAAGCCCACATCGTCGGCCGCTCCGTGGAGCTGCGCGGCCGACGCAAGGACGGCACGGAGTTTCCCCTGGAACTGTCGCTCAGTGCCCTCGACCTGGGCGACGAGTTACAGTTTCTCGGGGCCATCCGCGATCTGACGGAGCGCAACCGCCTGCGGGCGATGATGGTCCAGACGGAAAAGCTGGCGTCGATCGGCCAACTCAGTGCCGGCGTGGCCCACGAGATCAACAACCCGCTCTCTTATGTTGCCAACAACTTGGTCGTGCTGGAACGGGATGTCAAGGGCGTCATGGCCCTGTTGAACCTCTATGAACACTCACGCGACCGGCTGGCCCAGGTGGACCCAGAGTGTGCCCACAATGTCCAGACCTTGGCGGAGGAGATTGACCTGCCCTATATTCGCGACAATCTGGACCGGATTTGGAGCCGGACGCGCAACGGCGTGGAGCGCGTGGAGCGCATCGTGCACAGCATGCGCGGTCTGGCCCGGACTGCTCCGCCTCAGCTCCAGGAGACGCAGATCTCCGAACTCGTCGACATGAGCCTGGAAATGATTCGCGGTCAGCTACGGCGGCGGAACATTCAGGTAGAGCTGGACTTCGACAAATCAGCGCCCAAAGTGAACTGCATGTCCACCGAGATCGGCCAAGTGCTGCTCAACATGCTGGTCAATGCCCAACATGCCATCGAAGCCACAGGGCGGCCCAATGGAACCATCCGCATCGCCACCCGCCGCGTGGGCGCGGAACTGCTCATCGAGATTACTGACAACGGTTGCGGCATCGATCCGCAGATTCGATCCCGGCTTTTCGAACCGTTCTTCACGACCAAGCCGGTAGGCGCGGGTACGGGGCTGGGACTGTCGATCACTCACGGCATCGTCACCGGGCACGGCGGCCGGATCGAGGTGGATAGTCAACCCGGCGCCGGCAGTGCGTTTCGCATTTTTCTGCCCCTGAATGCGACGACAGGACAGCTCTGAGAATGGCCATAGAATTGGCTCACAGACGCGGAGATCCGCAATTGATCGTCCGGGCTGAAAGCGACGCTGCACACCATGTCGCCGTGGCCGCGCGCCCCCCGCATTCAGGAGTCACCGGTCAGCTCACCGCTTCATTCCTGATTCCTGACTCCTGACTTCTGACCGAGGATCAGGCCACCCATCTCGTCGGTGCTTTGCTCGCCTTCGAGAACTTGCTGCGGCGGGCTGAACGGGTTACGCGGGTTGTCGGCCGAGTTGTCCCACATTCTTTTAGTCGCTATTTGTAGCGCGCGTCGGTCCGACAAACGAATGGCACTAGCTTAAGCATTTCTTCACCACGTCGCTTCTCTTAGCACTCAGCGTTTCGGCTATCGACAACATGGCTGCAATTCGCGGAGTCGCTTTATGTAGTGGCCATCGGGCGCCAAAACAATTGCACTGGCTATAGGTAGAGGGCGGCCGAGGC
>JBBRIK010000739.1:0-4085 GCA_038221045.1 Gemmatales bacterium | reverse complement strand
GGGGCTCCTCTTTTGCGTCTCTTTTTTGGTGTGGGTTGGGTCCCCCGGGGGGGGGGGGGGGGGTGTTTTGGGGGGGTTTACCACAACACCCCGGTCTGGTCCCCGCCCCCCCCCTCGCCCTGCTACCCATGAAGATCTTTTATACCGATCACTACGTCCTGCCTCTGCCGGAGGGTCATCGCTTTCCGATGGAGAAGTACGCCCTGCTGCGCCAGCGCGTCGCGGAGGCGAACCTCGGTGAGTTGCTGATTCCCGACCCCGCCACCGATGAGGAAATCCTGCGCGTCCACGAGCGCGACTACTACGAGCGCTTCTGCGCGGGCCGGCTGACCGACGTGGAGCAGAAACGCATCGGCTTTCCGTGGTCGCCCGCGATGGTCGAGCGTTCGCGCCGCTCTAGCGGCGCCACCATCGCCGCCTGTCGCGCCGCCCTCCGCGAAGGTGTCGCCGTCAACCTTGCCGGCGGCACGCATCACGCCTTCGCGGCCTCGGGCGAGGGCTACTGCATCCTCAACGATAGCGCCATCGCCGCCCGCGCCATGCAGGCGGAGGGACTCGTGCGGCGTGTCCTCGTCGTCGATTGCGACGTGCATCAGGGCAATGGCACGGCCGCGATCTTCCGCGATGATCCGACAGTGTTCACCTTCTCGATCCACGGCGCGAGGAACTATCCGACGCGCAAGGAGCAGAGCGATCTCGACGTCGAATTGCCAGATGGGACGGCCGATGAGGACTACCTGGAAGAACTCGAACGCAGCCTGACTCTCGCACTTCGGCGAGCGGAGGCCGATCTGGCGATCTACGTTTCCGGCGCGGACCCTTTCGAGGGCGATCGCCTGGGACGCCTCAAGTTGTCGAAGCACGGCCTCGAACAACGCGATCAAAAGGTGTTCGAGTTATGCCGAGGTGCGGGTCTGGGCGTCGCGGTGACGATGGCGGGAGGTTATGCGCGCAACGTCGTCGATACGGTCGATATCCATTTTCAGACCGTGAAGCTTGCCGCCGAGTTCGCGGTCAACGAACGGTCAAGAAGTCATCGTGATTGAACAGGACGCGGATCAGGCTCTCGCGCGCCCGCAGGCGCGGGTCCGCCGAGGGCGGAATCGTGGCGTCGGGACTGGCCACCGGCAGCGTCTTCGCCGCGCGATACAGCTCTGCCTGACGGCGCAGAAACTGCCGGCACATCGTCGTCTCCTCCTCACGCGGCGACCGCGCCAGCACATGCTCGAAGGCAACGCGGACGAAGGCGTCGTCGGCCAACGTGCCGCCGAGCTTGCGGGCGAGCAGCCGGCTGTGATCGAGCAGCAGCCGGCTGTTGGTCAGGGCCAGAGCTTGCTGCGGCACGATGCTGGCCGTCCGCTTGTAGCAGTCGCAGGGGTCCGGCGGATCGAACAGCTCGAGGAAACGATGGTGTCCACCTCCCTCGGGATAGACCGAGAAATAGAGACTGCGACGGCGTGAAGCCACGTCGGCGACGTTGTCGAGCGAGGGACCGCCGACCATCGATTCCATCTCGCCGGCAGCGAACAGGACGGTGTCGCGCACCTCCTCCGCTTCGAGGCGGCGCGAGGGGAAACGCCAGAGCAGACGATTGTCGGGATCGAGCCGGGCCTCAGGGCCATCTCCCGCGCCGGACTGCATGCGATAGGCGGCGCTGGTGACGATGAGGCGATGAATGTGCTTCAAACTCCAACCGGACTCCATCAACTCGACCGCGAGCCAGTCGAGCACCTCGGGATGCGCCGGCTTCGCTCCATTCCGGCCAAGGTCGGCGACCGTCTCGACGAGCGGCCGATTGAAATAGTGCTTCCAGACGTGGTTGACGGCCACGCGCGCCGTCAGCGGATTGTCCTTGCTCGCGATCCACAGCGCGAGGGCCTTGCGCCGTCCCGTGCTGGTCTTTGGATAGATGGGGCTGAGCGAGGTGTACGTCGTCGAATCGGCTTGCAAAGCCTTCTGCGCCGCCTCGACCACCTTGAGCGCTGCCGCCTCCTGCTGCTGGCCCTTGATCTTCGCTGCTGCTTCCTTGGCGCTGGCGAGTCCCTGCTCGGCGAGGACGAGACGTTCCTCGGTAGCGCGGAGGGCAGCCAGCCGTTCAGCCTTGCTCGCGGCCTGAGACAGCCCTTTCTCGTCGCCCTTGATTCCGCCAAAGCGGACGTCATCGGCCGCACTGCGGGCCAGCAGCGCGTCGAACTGCGCCTTCGCCGAATCTCGTCGCGCAAGGGCAAGGCGGACGTTCAGCGATGTGTCGGCCTCACTCTTCCGCGCGGCGGCGAGGGCCGCCTCTGCCGTCTTCGTCGCGGCTTCAAGACGAGCGCCGTCCTCACGGCGGAAGTCAGAGCGATGGCCGGGATTCCACACCTCGACAGGTAACTGCACGGGCTGAATCGACAGACGATCCCCGCCGAGGAAGGCAGGCGCGCCCGGCGTGACGGGCGGCTTCCCCTTCATCAGATCGCGTTCGTCGCCGAGGTTGTACATGACCGTCTTGGCGGCCGGGTTCTCGTCGAAGACGCGGACTGCCCCTGTCTTGACGACCTTGCGCAGGACGGAATAATCGTACTTCTGGAACGGCCCCGGGTCGGCCTCTCCCGCAATGCGGTCCTGACGTAGACTGATCGGCTCGAAGAAGGCGCGGAACCGGAAGTACTCTTCCTGCGAGATCGGATCGTACTTGTGATCGTGGCAATGCGCGCAGTTCAGCGTCAGGCCCAGAAACGCCTTGCCCGTGTGTTCGACAATGTCGCGCATCCACTGATTGGGATTGAGCGCATACCAGTTGCGAACGAGGTAGCCGGTCGCATCGCGGCCGCCCTCGTCCGTGGCGATCTCATCGCCGGCGAGCATCTCCATGAGCATGCGCTCGTAACCGCGATCGGCGTTGAGGGAGTGGATGATCCAGTCGCGCCAGCGATGGACCTGCGGCGCGCTATTCCACACGTCAGGTACCGCCCGCCGGCCATACCAGTCGCTATAACGCCACACGTCCATCCAGTGCCGCGCCCAGCGCTCGCCGTGGCGCGGGCTGTCCAGCAAACGCTCGACGACCTTCTCGTAAGCGTCCGCCGAGTTGTCCGCCAGAAAAACGTGCAGTTCATCAGGCGTCGGCGGCAGGCCGGTGAGATCGAGTGTGAGCCGCCTCAGCAACGTCGCCCGGTCCGCCTCGCCAGCCGCGGACAATCCCGCTGCCTGTCGCTTCACGCTCAGATACGAATCGATCGGATTGTTGAGGGTCGAGGATCGATGGCCGATGGCCGGAAGGGCAGCGCGGCGCGGCGGGAGGAATGCCCAGTGCTTGCGCGGGTCTTCGGGGATCGTCTCCTCGGGCATCTTCGCTCCCTGAACGATCCATTCCTTCAGCGTCGCGATCTGCTTGTCGCTGAGCGCCGGCCCTTCCTTCTCCGGCGGCATCCGCGTGCGGTCCTTGCCCCGAAGGGCATCGAGCAGCAGCGATTCGCCGGACGTACCCGGCATGAAAAGCGGACCGTTTTTGCCGCCCTTGCGAATGAGAGACGACGCATCGAGACGCAGCCCCGCTTTCTGCTGGAGCGCTCCATGACAGGAGAAACAGCGAGCAGCGAGGACCGGTTTGACGTCGCGCGCGTAGTCGATCGGCCCGGCAGCGTTGGCCGCACCTTCCAGTACGCCAGATGACAGCAGGAGAAGCAAGAGGCGGGTACGCATGAACGGCACTCTACTTGGCAGGCAGGACAGTAATCGTGATGATCGGCGTGCAGGGGCCGGGCCGGCCCACGCGGAGATCGGACGCCCACGAACGGCTCGCCATGATGCCGTACGTCCCAGGCAACTTCTTGCCGCCAACGGTCAGCGGCAGCTTCACCTCGGTCTGATCGGCCTTCACTTGCACCGGCACACGCCAGGCACAGTTCGCCCCGCCGCCGTTGAGAGGGCCATCGATACTGATGGACAACTCCCCCGGCCCGCCCGGCAAACGATGGATTCGCACTGGCAGGTCGATGGTCTCGCCCATCTTCACAGTCAGTTCCTTCACCAGCGGCTCCAGCCAGCAGCCCATCGACGCGCCAACGGCAGCATAAGCCTGCGGCGTGTAGCGCAGGTGCATC
>JBBRIK010000738.1:0-4087 GCA_038221045.1 Gemmatales bacterium | reverse complement strand
AGCGTCGTCGAGATGGTCGCCACCATCGACCGCAAGGTCGAACGGCAGCGGAGGGAGAACCACAATCCCAGCGTGGCCATGAAGCTCCCTTGAACGAAGCAGCAAATCGCGAGCAAGGGCACGGCGACGATACTCAATCCTCCTGTGAGAACACCGATCCCCGCGATGGTCCCCAGCCAAACCCAGCCCTTGCGGATGCTGAAGAGAGTGCCGAGCCACTTACCCCAGAGGATCTCTCCCGGTTCCAGCGGTGTCGTCAGCAGTACGTCGAAGGTCTGTTTCTGGCGCTCTCCCGAAATACTCCCCGCCGTCCGGACGCCGACAGCCAGGAGCAGAAGACAGGCCACCAGAGTGCCGACAATGCGCACCCAGTAGTTTATCTCCATTTTCCGCCACTCGTTGTCGTTGTTGTTTAGCACCAGGAGGATCGCCGGAAGAAAGCTCAGGCCGACGAGGATCACAACGAAGACACGCGCCACCCAGTGCAGCCGAGGGCCGCGCTCGATATACCGTTCGCGCCAGAGGATCGGCCGGTCATCGACGGGAGGAGTGGAGCGGACTAACAGTTTGTCTGCGACGATGCACGCATCCTTCAGAGCCACTCTGCGTACCCGCAGGACGGCGATCAGAAGACACACGCTCACGACGATGCCATGAAAGAGCAGGTACTCGCCCAGTATCTCGTCGAGGCTGGCCGTCCCACGCCCATAGAGGCTGTCCAGGCCGTCCTGAAAGGCACCGAATGGCTCACCCGCGTTGAAGGCACGGACGACTCCTCCCAGCGTGACCGGACTCTCCCAGTTCTCGGTCGAGGGAAACTCGCTCCAGCCCTGGGGCTGCAACAGCAGCCCGGACGAGTACGCCAGCACAAGATAGCTCGGCAGGCTCAGATAGGCGAACAGCACGGCGTCGCGCGTGCGCCGCAACAGGGTGGACCAGAGAATGCTGACGGCGGCAAGGCTGAGGAGGGTCGCGCCAGAGGCGGCGAAACCGGCAAACAGCCAGCCCGGATCAATGCCGCCGAGCAACTGAAGGAGGCTGAAGACCGGCAGCCCGGCGATGACGATCAGCAGGACGCTGACCAGCCGCGACGCCAGCTTGCCCAGCACGATCTCATGATTGCTCAGCGAACTGGCCAGCAAGAACGGCAGCGTCTGCTTCTCTTTCTCCTCGGTGAGCGAGCCGGCCGTCAGCGCGGGCGTCAGAGCGACGATGAGGAAGAATTGCGCGGCGAGGAAAAGCGTGCAGAACTCCTCGACCATCCTCGCGACCGCGCCGGGGGACATCTCGCCGTCGCGATAGCGCCCTCCTCGATTCGAGTCGGACACGACGAGAAGCAAGAACAGCGCGATCAGATAACTCAGCCGCACGACGGTTGGCAAAGCGCGGCGCGTCTGGCGAATGAGATCGAAGCGGAAGACGGGACCGAGGAGCGGCATGGAGGTCTCGGGCTGGTCGGCCTTTTTTCCTCAGAGAATGCGAGCTAGAATTCCAGGAGACGGACCTCCCTCTCCACCCGCCGTTAAGGAACATTCCACATGAAGGCTCTTATTCTCGTCGCGGACGGTTTCGACGACCTGCAACTGTTCCTGCCCTGGTATCGTCTGCTCGAAGAAGGCGTGACGGTCCGCATCGCGACGCCGGGGGGGCAGCGAATCACGGGCCTGCACGGCTATCGCGTCGAGGCGGACACGCCCATCAACGAGGCAACGCCCTCGGACTACGATCTGCTCGTCATTCCCGGCGGCCAGTCGCCGGAACGGCTGCGGCTGCGCGAGGAAGCGGTTGACGTCGCGCGCACCTTCATGGACGCGGACCGTCCCGTGGCGGCCATCGGTCATGGCCCGCAGCTGCTCATCAGCGCCGGTTCCCTGCACGGCAGACAGGCGACCTCCGCCCATGGCATTCGCGACGACCTCCGCGCCGCCGACGCCCGTTATGTCGATGAGACGACGGTTCGCGACGGCAATCTGCTGACGGCCCGCGGCAGCGACGACCTGCCCGAGTTCTGCAAGCAACTCGTGTCCTTGCTGCGCGTCGTCGTCTGACCTTGTTGCCGCTTGCGGCTTTGCAGAAACCTTGCAAAACCGCAAGCGGCGAGATCAGCGCGCGATGCGATCCTTGCCCACCCACGGCCGCAACACTTCGGGAATCACGATCGACCCATCACTCTGCTGATAGTTCTCGAGAATGGCCACCAGCGCCCGGCTGACGGCGACCGCAGTGCCATTGAGCGTGTGGACGAAACGGGCCTTCTTCTCGGCCTTCGGGCGATAGCGAATGTTGAGCCGGCGCGCCTGAAACTCGGTGCAGTTCGACGTACTCGTCACCTCGCCATACTCGCCCTTCTGGCCTCGTCCCGGCATCCACGCTTCGAGATCGTACTTGCGATAGGCCGGCCCGCCGAGGTCGCCGGTGCAGGTGTCGATGACGTGATAGGGCAGTCCCAGCCCCTGAAAGACTTCCTCCTCGATCTTCAGAATCTCCTCGTGCAGCGCGTCGCTCTGCTCGGCAACGCAGAAGGCGAACATCTCGACCTTCGTGAACTGATGGACGCGATAGAGTCCACGCGCGTCTCGCCCCGGCGCTCCTGCCTCGGTGCGGAAACAGTGCGACAGGCCGACGTATTTCTTCGGGAGTTGCTCCTCGTCGAAGGTCTGATTGCGGTGCATGCCGCCAAGGGTAATCTCGGCTGTCGCGATCAAACACAGGTCGCTGTTCTCGATGCTGTAAATCTGCGTTTCGGGGCCGCGCGGGATGAAGCCGATGCCTTCGAGAATCTCGGCGCGGGCGACGTCCGGCGTGATGATCGGCGTGTAGCCATGCTTGACCAGCGTGGTCATCGCATATTGCATCAGGGCCAGTTCGAGCAGGACGGCCTCGTTCTTGAGGTAGTAAAACTTCTGCCCGGCGACGGCGGCCCCCGCTTCGAAGTCAACGAGGTCGAGCGCCTCGGCCAGGACGACATGGTCCTTCGGCTTGAAGTCGAACTGGCGCGGCTCACCCCAGCGCCGAATGACCTTGTTGTCCTCGGCGGCGTGGCCAACAGGCGCGTCAGGATGTGTCATGTTGGGAATGAACATCAGGGCCGCGCTCAGTTCCGTCTCGACCACTTTCTCCTGCTGCTCGATCTCCGCGACCTGCTCGCGCAACTGTTTCCCCTCGGCTTTCAGGGCCTCGCGTTGGGCAGGATCCTTCATCAGTTTCGACAGTTCGTTCTGCCGCTGCTGGATGGTCTGGCGCTGGGTGGCGAACTGCTTGCGCCGATCGTCGAGGGCGATCACGCGATCGAGGTCGGCGTTGACGTTGCGGTTCTTGCAGTTCGCCTTGACGGCGTCGAGGTTGTCGCGAATAAATGGCACGTCGAGCATGATGGTGCGGCGCTCCGGGGTTGATTAACGAATCCTACATGCTCGTGGAGAGGCTGACCAGCACGGGGGTTCGCGCTCTTGTCCGCAGATGATCGAGCGCAACCCGGCTGGCGACTTTCTGGAGCAATCGCGTGAAGGGATAGCCCAGCCACGCCAGGAGAATGCCCGGCCTCGACCACGAACGCATGATCGCAGTCACCTTGCCCGTCGCGAGTTCCTTCTCGACGCTGAACGTCTCCTCACCGAGTTCGGGATGTCCATGCAGCGTCCGGTAAGTGAAGCCGGCCCGCCACACAGCGCCGGCTTGTTCGTCGAAGCGTGCGATGACCCGCGCTCCGAAGAAGAGATCGATTCCCGGACAGAAGTGATAGCGAATGCCGACCGTGTCGCCGACCTCAATAGGATCGCGGCGCAGGACGCCGCTGACGAGCCAGCCGGGAAAGATGTCATAGCGCAGGATCGAGCCGGCGACTCGGCGAAAAGGACCATCGGACGCCGGCTCACCCGGCGCTTCCGTTGCCACGACACGCTGATAGGCGTCCCGGTTTTCGCGCCGTCCGGGACCATGTTCGACGCCGCGAGAGAAGCCCTCGCGTTCGAGCGCTTCCAGCGACGGCTCCGCTCCGAGAAACGTGAGCAGTACTTGCATGTTCGCATTCGTGGGTCTGTCTTGCCGCTTGCGGCTTAGCAGAGGAAGACCGCTAAGCCGCAAGCGG
>JBBRIK010000737.1:0-4087 GCA_038221045.1 Gemmatales bacterium | reverse complement strand
CCGGCTCCTGATCGAGGACCAGCAGCAGCGTATCGACCGACGTCGCCCCCTGAAACGGCGGCCTACCCGTCAGGCACTCATAGAGGATCGCGCCCAGCGAGTAGACGTCGCTCGCCGGCCCCAGTTGCCCTCGACTGCCGGACGCCTGTTCCGGCGGCATGTAGCTCGGCGTGCCAAGGATCGCGCCGGACGCCGTCAACCTGTCATCGCCCGAGACGCGCTTGGCGAGGCCGAAGTCCGCGACCATCGGCATCGGGGATCGGGGATCGGGGATCGGGGTTCGAGAAGAATCGGAAGTCGTGGCTTCTTCCCGATGCCCGATGCCCGATCCCCGATCCCCGAGAAGGACGTTGCTCGGCTTCAGGTCGCGGTGAAGGATGCCGTTGGTGTGCGCGTGGTGAATGGCCCGTGCGATGGCTGCGACCAGCCGGGCGGCCTCGCGCGCCGGCAGAGGATGCTCGTCGAGCAGGCGGGCGAGCGTCGTTCCCTCGACGTACTTCATCGTGAAGTAAGCGCAGCCGTCGATCTCGCCGACGTCGTAGACCGGCACGATGTTCGGATGATCGAGCCGGGCCGCCGTCTCGGCCTCGATGCGAAATCGATGCGCCTCTTCCCGCGAGGCACGATCCGTGTGCCGCAGCATCTTCAGGGCGACGAGACGATCGAGGCTCACTTGCCGGGCCTTGTAGACGACACCCATGCCGCCCCGGCCAATCTCCTCCAGCAGTTCGTAGTCGCCGAAGCGCCGCGGGAAGGCGGACACAGAGGCGAGCGCTTGCCGAGGCGGTGCGGGAGGCGGCGTCGGCGGCGACGATTTGCCGAACGCCCCCGCCACCTGCACCGCAGCCCAGAGACGGCGCAACTCGTCGGCCAACTCAGGATGCTGGCGGCCGAGGTTCTCGACGTCGATGAACTCGCCGCGCCGCTGCCGGTCGGTCAGTTGATCGAGGAGACTTGCGAGTTGCTGATCGCGCAGGGTGTCGGCGGCGGGAGCACTCATGACGCCTCCTCGTCCTTCGACAGCAGCATGGCCTGCAAGCGCCGCACGGCCCGCAGGCAGCGCATCGACGCCGCCGCCTCGCTCAGCCCGAGCGTGGAGGCCACGTCCTGATTCGAGAGTTGCTCGACATAGCGCATCAGAATGATCTCGCGGTCCTCGACGTCGAGCTGCTGGATGGCGGCCTGCACTTTGCGTTCCATCTCCTGGCGCATGGCGGCCGAGGCAGGCGTCATCTCGGCATCGAAGAACTGCGCGGCCCAGTCGAGCGACGACTCGCCGGGCCGGGTCGCGTTGAGCGACTGTTCGCGGTCGATGCTGCGCCGCTGGGCAAGGCGTTCGTGCCGGTGGGCGTCGATGATGTGGTCCTTGGCGATGTGCCGCAGCCAGAGATGAAACGGCATGGCCGGCTTGCGCAGATAGTCCTGCAAGCGGCGATGGGCCTCGATCAGCACGTCCTGCACGATGTCGCTGGCATCGACGCGGGCGGCCAGGGCGGGATCGAGGCGCAGATCGATCATACGCCGCAACGGCTCTCGATGGACGGTGAGCAACCGTTCGACGGCCCCGGCGTCGCCCTGCCGCGCCTGGTCGAGTAGCTCTTGCGTTTCGTCGCTATTGTTCCACATCGGCTCGCCCTCCTCCCTGAGTATTGTAAGGCGAGAGAGCGAATCCCGGCGAGCGACGGCCCTTGTCCGCGGCAAGAACGGCATGGCGTCATCGCGTCGAACCTCGCCTTGAACTCGATCAAATGTTGCGTTATCCTGACCTGAACATTCGTTGCATTGCGCGTGCGCCACACCCACCCTGCTGCGAATTTCCGTCCGGGATGCGCCCTTCATGGGACTGATCGGCCCTCAAAATCCCCAATAGTAATCAATCAGTACCCTCTCCGCTCGCCGGCCCTGGCGCGCCGTCGCCGACGCCCCTCCTATCCGCGAGACCTCATGACCAAAGTCCTCATTGTCGGCGGCGGCATTGGCGGCCTGACTGCGGCCCACGCCCTGGGCCGCAAGGGCCTGGACGCCCAGGTCTACGAGGCCGCGCCGGAACTCAAGCCCGCCGGCAAGGGCATCTGGGTGCCGGCCAACGCCTTGCAGGTCCTCCAGCGATTGGGACTCAGCGAGGCGGTCGCGCGAGCGGGCTGGCGTCTCGAACGCATCCAGCTTCGCACCACGCATGGCGTATTGCAGGACTTCGACCTCCGCACCCTTCAGGAGAGATTCGGGCATACCAATATCTCCATCCACCGGGCCGAGTTGCTCCGGGTGCTGGCGGAGTCTCTGCCGCAGGGAATGCTCCACCTCGGCAAGCGCTTCGCCGGCTTCTCGCAGGATGCGGCAGGCGTGACCGTCCGTTTCGACGACGGGACGGAGGTCCACGGCGACGTCCTCGTTGGCGCGGACGGCATCCGCTCGGCGGTGCGCGAGCAGTTGTTCCCCGGCGTCCCGCTGCGTTACAGCGGCCAGACCTGCTATCGCGGCATTGGCGACATGGAGTTGCCGGCCGAGTTGGCCCGGACCTGCTGGGAGGTATGGGGAGGCGACCATCGCTTCGGCTTCTCCGCCATCGGCCCGCGTCAGGCCTACTGGTTCGCCCCGATCACGTCGCCCGCCAACAGCCCGATGCCCGAAGGCTCGCTCTCCGCCTGGCTGGCGAAGCAGTATACGCACTTCCCGGCCCCCATCCCCGCCGTCTTGCGCAGCACGCCGGACAGCGAAATCATCCGCACCGATCTCCACGACTTCGCTCCGATCGACGTCTGGTCGCAAGGGCGAGTGGTGCTGATGGGTGATGCCGCCCACGCGATGACGCCCAACCTGGGCCAAGGCGGGGCGCAAGCCATCGAGGACGCTTACGTCCTGGCGGACAAGCTGGCGAGTTGCCCGGGCCACGAGCAAGCGTTCGAGGAGTTCCAGACGCTGCGGATGCCGAAGGTGCGCTGGATCGTGAAAACGGCCAGGCGTTTCGGCCAGATGGCCCATGTCCGCAACCGCGTGCTGCAAGCCCTCCGCAACACGGCGATGAAGTGGACCCCGCAGCGGTTCAACGACCGGCTCATGGCGAAGGTCTGTACGTTGAATTTCTGAGAGGCACATTCGAGGAGGAAGGCTTGGCTCGTCGAGGAAAATCTGCTGTCGCGCCGGCGGCTCGAGCCGATGAATCGCGTCGGTTCCCGATCGTCCCAGCTATCCTAATTGATACCATGTACGAGTTCGTCAAACGGATGGGAAGGGGCGGAGTGCGCAAATGGTCGCCTGGCAGTTCTTCACGCAGAATTTGGAATCGATCACCTTTTTCGCAAGCATCGGGGTCGTCGTTCCTGGATTCCTTGCCCTCGTCCTTGTCCTGTTCAGGTGGGGATGGGTAGCTCCCATTTATCGAGAGTTCTGGGCCAAACTCGGGGTTGCCTTCTTCAGGTTCGTCGCCGCCGCTTCTGCCGTCGCGAGCAAGTTGGTGAGCATTCCTCCTGAGACGCCGCTTGCCGAGCAGCCCTGGATTCTCACGACGCTCTTCGCCTTCGTCGGCTACCTGCTGTGGGAGTTCGCGGGCGCGATCGGCGATCATAAGCACAAGCTCGCGAAGGACAAATCGAAGGCAGAACACGAGCAAGAGATCGAGTCGCTGACGCAGGATAGGGACGACGCTGACCGGCAGTACCTCTGGCTGGTACGAGTCGTGTCGCACCTGCGGACGCTGGCGAATGAGAAACTCCAACGCGTCAAGCGGGCGATCCGGGAGTCCACGACCAAAAGGGGTTCGCTCCCTGAAACCCGCAAGGCGCTGGCACCCAACGAGCAGATTGGCGTGATCCTTGAAACGCTTGCCTCACTGCTCCGGACGGAGGTCAGTTCAACCGAGCGACGGTACGACCAGAATTTCCGCATCGGGCTGTACGCGGAGCAGGATGGCCTACTCGCCCCTATTGACGCCTTCGACCTGAACACGCGCAGCCACGATCCTTTCTCCTCCTACGCAGCCCACAAAGATCGGTTTCGACTCGACAACATGCAGGACCCCTCCCACGCAGTCCGATGTGTCCTTGAAGGCCGCATGCTTATCGTCCCTGACTGCGCCAACCACCCAGGG
>JBBRIK010000736.1:0-4092 GCA_038221045.1 Gemmatales bacterium | reverse complement strand
CCGCCGGTCATCCTCAATGGCGACACGGCGGCGAAGGGGATCGCGGAATCGATCAAGGTGCTGGTGCTGGTCAAGGAGGAATGGCCTCTCGAACCGGAACTGCGCAAGGCCATTGAGGCGCACATGAAGCGCGGCGTCAAGGTGCTGACCGTCGGACCTTGCGCCGACTCCCTCCCCGGTGTCATTGAGATCAAGGATGCGCCGAAACACCTGTGGGAGTTGAAGGGATTCCATCCCGAGAGCCATGAGGCGATGTGGAAGGAATTCGAGAAATGGCGTCAGCCGCTCGATCGGGCGATGGCGAAGACGGGGATCGCGGCGCTGGCGACGACGGATCCCCGACTCGGCTACGCCCTGGCGATGGAGGCGGGAGCGATTCGCTATGTCGCGGTCATCGCCGACAGTGCGGGGACGCACTCGAACGTCTTTGAGCCGGCCAGCGACATGCCGGTGTCACTCGAAGGGACCGGCTGGAAAGTGCGCGACCTGGTCAAGCAGAAGGACCTGAAAACCGAGGAGAAGGACGGCCGAACGCTGGTGAAGGTCGATCTGCTGACGGAGCCGACGACTCTCCTGGCGCTCTATCGGGAGGGACCGGCGAAGCTGTCCGCGTGGGTTCGCCCAGATGCGAAGCTGGGATCGTCTCTGCAGTGCAAGGTTGACGTTGCCGGTGAGAAGGGCAGCCTTGGCCTGGTCCCCATTCGTCTCTCGTTGCGAGCGCCGGATGGCTCGCTGCGCGAAGAGGTCTGCACGGCCGCGAAGACGGACACGGCGTTTTCGCTTGCCGCGCTCGATCAATCTGGAGTGTGGAAGCTGACGATACAGGAGTTGCTGACCGGCATGACAGCGGCCGTTGACGTGCAGATCGGACAGGGGAAAGATCGAGACACGACAATCCATTCTCCGGAGAAAGTTCACGTCGTCGATGTCAAGCAACTCAAAGAGTTCGCAAGCAAAAAAGGTGAGAAGCTTGTGATCGTGGAGCCGGAACAGGCTCACCTGCTGCCCGTTGCCCGCCGGCTTGCGGAAGCGATGAAGAAAGCAGGACACGAGGTCCGTGTGTGGCATGTCCGGCCCGAGGAGTACGACGCCCATCCCATGCGCTGGTATCCGACGCCGGCTGATGCGGCCCGCCTCAAGGAGATCGAGGAAGGCCGGCTTGTCGGCGTCCGCGAGAGTTTGCGGCCCTACATCGACACGGTCAAGCGCGTCCACGTTCCGGAGCGCGGCGGCTATGCCGAGATCAATCCCCCCTACATGGTCGGCAAGGACTGCATCGTGTTTTCGGGCGGACGGCTGGCCGAGAGCCTTCGCGCGGTGACAACGTGGATGGAGACGGCGCATGGGCCGGGCAAGAACCAGGGTCGTCTCGTCGTCTGCTTCAGTCCGTTCTTTGCGGCCCGTCAGGCTGTAGCTGTCATCGGCAACGATAGCGCAGGCCTCCAAGCGGCGGCAGGTGCTCTCGGCGAGGCATTCGAGAGGCAACAGGCCAGACAGCCCAGCGGGACTCCTCGAACCGAAGAGCCGGAATTTCGGGAAATGAAGGCCGAACGAACGCCTGTTCCGATGCCGTATACCGGCTTCACTCCGATTCAGCGCGTCGAGCGACTGCTCGCCTCCGCTGACGGCAAGGCGACCCTCTTTCTCAAGGGGAAGAAGGACAATCTCGCTTTCGTCGATGCGGCGGGCGAGGTGACCGCGAGTGTCCATGTCGATCCGTTGCTCGCCGCACACGCTCGTCTCGATGCCAGGGGTCATTTGCAGATGCCCTTCCGCAAGGTGACGGCGACGCATCCTGGCTGGGGCTTTCCCACGGAGGTCGAGTTGACCCTGAGGAGCATCGGCAGTGAGGGGAAGCTGATGCGCGAACTGCTGGCGTTTCGCGGCGAACTGGGGACGACGGATTTCGAGGGCGGCATTCGCTGGAGTGCGGACGGCTCGACGGCGTTTCTCGGCCGATCCGGCGGCTTCCTCTGGCGGACCAAGGACGACAAGAACTGGCGGCGCTACGACGACACGCCGCATGCGCCCGTCCGCTTCAGCGTCCTCTATCCGCGCCAGCCGACGGGAGTCACATTCTCGCCGGACGGGCGCTATGCCCTGTTCACGATGGACTCGCGGCCCCCCTTCGGGGGACTGAACTCGGCCTATCCGCATCCGTGGAGCGTCGAGACGGTCCTGTTCGATCTGCAGAAGGGAGAGCGCGTCTGGGCGCTCAAGGCAGCCGAGGGCAAGGCGACCTACGCGATTCACTCCGGCTTCGCAGCCCTCAGCCGCGATGCTTCCGTCGCCGCCTTCGCGGATTATGACGGAACGGTGTATCTCGTCGAGAAGAGCGGCAAGGTGTTGCTGGGCGAGAAGGTCGGGGATTCATCGAATGACGCGGGCCGCAGCGGCCCGCATGAGGGAGTCGGCGTGTCGCTGTCCGCGGACGGCAAGTTGGCGCTGTTCGCCTTCCGCAATCAACTCGCGATTGCAAACGGTGCAGAGTTGGTCCGTGTACCGCTGAAGGGAGTAACGTCGGCCTGTCTCACGACCGATGCGACGCAAATCGTCGCGGCCTGCTCTGACGGCACGGTCTGTTCTGTTAGCAGCACGGGCAAGAGTAACTGGACGGTTTCCGTCAAGGGAGCGGCTCCTCTCGTGGCGGCGGGCAAGGGTGCGGAAACCCTCGTCGCAACCGGCGCGGGCGAGTTGATCGTTCTCGATGCGGAGGGTAAGGAGACGCGAAGGACGAACATTGTCGCAGCCGCCGACAGGGTACGTCACGAAGTGAAAACCAGCGATGACCTTGTCCGCATGATTTCGCCGGTGGAGTACGTCGAGCCGGACACGCTGGCGCTGGCGAAGGAGAAGCTGTCAGCGAAGGAAATCGCTCGCTGGAAGCCGGCCGATGAGGGCCGGGCCGTATTCGGACGCTCGTTCTTCGCTCTGACAGGCAAGACGGAACTGTCGGCTATCGAGTCCGGCGAAGCCTTCGTCCATCTGGTCTATCGCCGGTCGGCGAACAACAAGAGCCTCAAGGTGCTGACCGACGGCAAGGACGGCCCCGAGACGTTCCTGCTCGATCTGCCGACGCCGGAATATCGCGTCCTCGATATTCCCGTGCGCGGTCCGAAGGTGAAAGTGACGCTCATCAGCGAGGGACCGGCGGAGGTGGCGGAGTTCTCTCTGTGGTCGATGAAATGGCGGGGACCCAACCTCGCTTACGTCCGCCCGGCGGGTGTCGAGGAGAAGCCGATGGGCAAGGGCGGCGACGACATCCTCGACGATCTCGAAGGCAAGAAGGGAGCGTCGGGCAAGTTGAAGGACTGCCGCGTCTGGTGGCCCAACACCGACTTCGACAGCGTTCGCGGCCCCTGGTTGCCTGCGCCGATCGATCCGCTCGCCGTCGTCGATGGCAAGCGCTTCGGCGGCGGCCGTCTCGGCCCGTGGTCGAACGTCTATTTGAACTTCCCGCCGTCGAAAGGTGGGTTCTTCACGATCGACCTGGGTGAAGAGTTGGCACCATCGCTGCTGGCGACGTATGACCGCAGCGGCAAGCAGTCCGAGGTCTGCCTGCACCTGGCCATCTTCCGCCACGATGCGAAGGAGCCAGTGACCGGCGGGGCGCTGCTGGGAGGACAGGTCCACAACGATCAGTTCTGGCGGCTGGTGCCGATCGAGGGCAAGGTGAAGGTGCTGGGCATTCACGTCATCAAGGACGAGAAGACCGGCAGCGGACTCAGTGAGATCGAGGTCTATCGCTGAAGCCGGAAGGTTTTCATTGTGTTTGATTCCCGCCGGAGGGACAATTCTTTCTGGATTGTTCCTCTCTCTGAACTCGGAGATCCAGGGATGTCAAAACGCAAGATTGGTTGCCTCGGAGTGATCGTGCTCATCATCAGTGGTGCTACCTTCGGTCTGAGGAAGGCGCTTGACGAGGTGCGAGAGTCGGCGGAGAGGGCCAACTGAAGCCTGGGCGGCATTTTCTATGCTCTGCAAAAATATGCGGATGACCATGGCGAACTGCCTCCCGCCGCCGTGTGCGGCAAAGACGGAAAACCACTGCTGAGTTGGCGTGTCCTGCTCCTTCCGGACATCGAACAACTA
>JBBRIK010000735.1:0-4097 GCA_038221045.1 Gemmatales bacterium | reverse complement strand
GGTGTGAACCCCTGGTCGTCCTGGCGATGGACGATCGCCCCTACAGGGCGTGTTTTCAGCCCTGAAGGGGCGACCGTCAATAGCCAGGGGTGTGAACCCCTGGTCGTCCTGGCGATGGACGATCACCCTTCAGAGCGTGTTTTCAGCCCTGAAGGGGCGACCGTCAATAGCCAGGGGTGTGAACCCCTGGTCGTCCGCAGGGTGGAATCCCTGCTGTGCGGGTGTCAACTCTTGGCGATTACTTTTCCGCTCCCGACAGCGCCTTGTAATAACTCCGCAGCAGCCCCTCGTAACCAGGCGGATAACCCTCGTCCGCCGACTGCAACAGTTCTTTCCGCATCTCCTCAGGCAGTTTCGATCGGCTGATCTTCGCCGCCGTCGAATGGTCCAGCTCGCTAAACGCCCCGCGCATCTTCTGCAGCGCCGTCTTCTGCTTGCGGAATGCGTCCTCATAGCGGCGATCCGTCAGGTCCTTCTCCGCTGACTTCATGAGTTCGATGCCGTCGGCCAGGCGCTTCGAGGTGACGTTCGTCGAGTCCAGCTTCTGGGCCACCTGCTCGGCCTTCTCACGCAGGCCCGCTTGCTTGGCGCTGAGCCGGCCGATGTCCTTCACCATGTCGGGCGGACTTCCTCCCTGCAAGCCGCGCCGGCCCGCGCCGGCCTTCTTGCCGCCGCCGGTCGCGCCGCCGGGATCGTCCTGGTTCTCCTGCTTGAGCTGGCCCGGCTCGTACTTCTCCGCGCCGACGCGGGCGGGCGTCTGCCGGCCCTTCAGCGCCTTCGACGTGTCGCCGACCATCTGGCCCGTCGATTTGCCGCGCCGGCCATCGCCCGAACGGCCCGTCACTTCCTGATTGTTCGGCAGATCGTTGCCGGTCTTGCCCTTGGCCGAGAACGTGCTGATCGGCCCATCCGACACGCCCCAGCCTGCCTGATCGAGATTGTCGCCCCAGGCCGAGGTCACGTCGTCGGCGTCCTTGTCGAACTCGTCCGCCTTTTGCAGCAGATCGCCGACCAGGTCTTCGAGGGCCTTCGGCAGCGGCATCTCGGGGACCTTCATCGGCTTCTTGTTGAGCGGCTCCTCCTGCACCCACTTGACCGCGTCCGGCGTGTCGGCCAGCCACATCTCGAGGTCTTCCTTCATCTTCGCCGCCAGCCCCGCGCCGAGGTCCTCCAGCGACACCTCGATCTTCTCGGCTTTGGGCCGGCCCAGGGCCTTCTCAATCTCCTCATAGATCTTGTTCGCGTCGGGCCGCAACTTGAAATCATCGACGAATCCGGTCGGCAATTTCGTCAATTCGTTGACCGTTCCCTTCGCCCACTTCTGGGTCTTCTTCTTCAACTCCTCGAGGTCCTTAAGGGCCTTGTCCATGTCGTCCTTGATCTTGTCGGGATCGCGCTTGGGCAACCGCTCGAACTTGCTGGCCAGCTCCGTCTGGTCCTTGACCATCTCACTCAGACCCTTGAGCATCTGCTCGAGTACCTTGGTCAGGTCCTGATAAGCGGGCTTGTCTTTCTTTTCGAGTTTCTTCAACTCTTTGCGGGCCGCGTCGTTCCGTTCCAGCCGTTCGAGCAGTTCCTTCAGAGTGGCAATGATGCGGTCTTGAATGGGCGTCGATTGCGTGCGGAACCCATCGGCGAGCGCCGCCGCCTTGGCGTCGCGTCCTGATTCGAGCAGTTTGAGCGACTCGGCCATCGGACCGGCAGCGAGAGCGTCCAGCGCCTGCACCATCGTGGCCAGCGGCAGGCCGTCGTTCTCCATGTTGCGGGCGAGGTTCCGCGTCCGGCCGCGCACCTCGGCCTGCTGCCTGACGAGGATCGGGAACTCGCCTCGCTGAGCCGTCTTGACGCGCGTGTCGGATTGCAACTTGATAAGCGCTCGCAGTTCGTCGGCGTAATCGATCACCTTGACGTCAACGTTTTCGAGTGACTTGACGATGTCGATGATCTCAAGGGTGAGATGACGCGACTCACCCTTGCCAGGGCCGGTGACGTCGTTTCGGTCCAGCGCCTCGGCCCAGTATTCGACGCGCTGGCCTACCTTCAAACCCGCGCTCTTGAGGTTCCAGTCGAAGCGCCGTGATGCGGAAAGCCGGGGCGCTCCCTGCGAGTGATCGAAATGCGTCACTTCACGCGGCTCCTGCTCGTTGACACGATAGAGCAGACGGACGGCGGCGAGGCCGAAGTCATCGCGCGCCTCGATGATGAGCGGCAGGACCGCGTCGGCCGCCACTCCCAGGCGGTCGCCGGGCGCTTGCAGACCGACCACGGGCGGCTGATCGCGCAGCAGGGCGATGGGCCGCCAGAGCCGATCGCGATTGTCGTAGCCGCGCGTGTCGAGCAGCTTGACCTGATAGGTGACACCGCCATTGAGCAGCTTGCCGCCGATGCCGGGGACAACCTTGGCCGCTGGCTCCCAGATGGTGAACGAGGTAGTCCAGTCGCGGCCCTCGCCCGGCGGATCGAGGTCGATCTTCTCGCCGCTGCTGACGAACAGCGCGGCCGACTGCAAGGGCGAGGTGGCTTGCAACGCCAGTTGAACGCGCGTCCCGGCAACGCCGCTGATATCGCCCTCGGTCGAGGGGCGCGGGGGGAGTCCGGTGTAAGCGGGCGGAGTATAGAGGACGCTCAGACGTGCGACCTGCGGAGGCTTGATGACTTCGAGTTTGAACGATTCGGAGCGTGTATCGTTGGCCGTGAGGTAATACTCGAACGACGTGGCGGCCTGCTTGATCTCGAAGCGGAAGGTGTCGTCCCGGCCTTCGGACAGCATGTCGCTCGTCTGCCAGACTCCCCCCGCCGTGCGGCGATAAAGCGTCGCATGGGCGGGGATCTTCCCCTTGAGCCGCGCCTCGATGGCGACCGCGCTTCCTTCGGGAACGACGCCGTCACCGGGAGTGACAACGGCGATTTGGGTCTGAGTGAACGGTTCGATGGCCGCCCCTGGCAGCAGCACGCGCGAAAGTCCGTTGAAGAATTGCGGCCCGAAGAAAATGGCGTAGACGGCGAGGACGGTGAGAGCGATACCGGCTCCCATACCGGCGTGGAGCGTGGGTTTGCGATTGATGGCGTCCGTGAAATCGAGATTGAGCGCGGCGCGGTCGGCGTCCTTGACGATGGCGGCGACGAGTTCCGCCGAGACGCCGGCCTGCGTGCCTCGCCCCAACTGGAGGGCGTTGATGAGCTTGTTGGCGAGGGCGGGATGTTTGCGCTCGATGAGAGCGGCGAAGAAGTCGTCGCGCCGATCTTCCAGCCAGCGGCGGACGATGAGGGCGACGATGCCGGCGGTGAGGCTGCCCCAGAGGAGAGCGGCGAGAAGCAGCCGTCCCACGGGAGCGGGCTTCAGGAGGTTGTCGGCCAAAACGAGCAGGACGAGGATTCCCGCCATTCCGGCGAGAGTCAGCAGAATCCCTTCGAGTACCTTCTGAGTGCGCCATTGACGGCGAATCTCATTGAGAGCCTGGATCAGCCGCGGATAGGCGTCGCTGGACTGGTTCATCGGGCATCCTCACCAGGGGCGAAGGACAGCGTCAGGAGAGAGGACGAGGAGGGCAGCATCTCTCGCACTATACGCGACGCCAAAACGTCGAACAAGGTAAAAGGGGAAGGGGAGGTTGGGATCGGGCAGCGGAAAAGAGAGCCGCAAGGAAGGCTTGCCAAATCGCGAGCAGTGATTAAAGTAAAGGAAGTTGGTGGGTGTAGCTCAGTTGGTTAGAGCACCTGACTGTGGCTCAGGACGTCGCGGGTTCGAATCCCGTCACTCACCCTGGACGTAAGGCAAGGCTGAACGCCAAGATAGCGTTACCCGTTCGGCGTTGAACGGTGCGGCCCGCAGGATCATCAACCCGGTAGACTACCGGGTTACCCCCTGTGGAAGGCACCATCATGCCCCCCCGAATCCCGTCTCTCCGGCGGCATAAACCCTCTTCTCAAGGCGTCGTCACCATCGGCGGCCACGACCTCTATCTCGGCCCGTGGCCGGCTAACCGGCGCGAGCCGCCCCTCGAAATCCAGGCCGCCTACGATGCCAAGATTGCCGAGTGGCTCGCGGGCGGACGCAGCGCCGAGGACGGCACCGGCCAACCGAGGACCGTCTCCCA
>JBBRIK010000734.1:0-4098 GCA_038221045.1 Gemmatales bacterium | reverse complement strand
TTGGCGGCCGATGTCGCTATCTTGTAGCGTCAGCCCATAATTCCCCGCCGGGGGCCGCTTGGGGGGTCGCCCGTCAAACCCCCCCGCCGCACGCGGCCGGAGAGAGTCACGCCAGCGCCTCGGAAATGTCCTGCGCGATGGCCCGCTCCGGGGTGCGAATGACGAACGAGGTGTGGCCGCGCGGCAGCTCGAAGCGGAACTTGCCGGGCAGCCCGTCGCTCCAGTTCCTCAACGGCGTGCCGCGATGGTCCTCGACCCAGCCGCGCGGCGCGACGATGGTCTCTTCCGTCATCAGCTCGCCGTACAGCACCGCCAGGATGTCCGCCTCGTCTCGCATCGAGTGGACCAGGCCATGCGACCACAGGTCATAAGCGACCCCCGATCCCTCGAACATGTCGTCGAAGCGCTCCAGTTGCGCCTCATCGACCTCCTCGCCGATGCCGATCAGGATCAGCTTGATTGGCTTGCGCCGGCCGAGGGCCATTTCCTTGCCGATGCGCAGACAGTAGGCGACGCAGTCCGGCTCGTCCTCGATGATGCCATCCGTGACGATGACGCCAAGCGTCCAGTCGGCTCCCGCGGCAACCTTCTCTGTACAGAACTGGAGGGCGGGAAGGAGCCGAGTACCCTTGCCCCATTTCTCCTTTCGGGGGCCGGCGATGGTCGCGTGTTGCCAGCCGGCCTCGTCGAGTTCGCCGATTGGCTCGACCTTGCTGCCATCGGGACTGACGGCCCAGTAGGCGGCGGAGACCTTGCCGGTCCTGGTGACGGAGGTGAGGGTGGCGCCGAGCTTGCGCGCGACGGCTTGCATGTAGTTGGGATCGCCGCCGAACGGCCCGCCGAAACCGTACAGCTTCTTGAGCGAGGCCGAGGCGTCGAGGGCGAGAAAGGCGTGCGCGTGGGCTTCGCCGCCGAAGAGCAGATCGGGATCGGGCATGAAGCAGACGACGATTTCGTGCGAACCATCGCGGCGAGGCAGGACGTTGACGTCCGCGAGCGGGCGGGTGGGCCGGCTGATTTTCGGCATTGCTGTTCCTCTCTCCGTCGCATTCCCTTGGAAGGTGACACGGCTCTCACTGCCGTGAAGTGGAAGTGTCCGCACTCCGTCGGATTCGGCGTCGAGGTGCGTACTCGATGCCATTCCCATCATGACGCGAGAATCGCGACTCCGCAAGGGGTCCAGGCGGAACCGACTGATGTGGCCAAATCGGAGGCGATCGGGCAAACTGTAGAAGGACTGCCTGAAAGGAGACGCCATGCCATCCCCATTCCCTGGAATGGACCCGTATCTCGAATCGCCCACGATCTGGCCGGACCTGCATCACGAATTGATCAGCGAAATCCGTGCGGCCCTGGCTCTTCGCGTTCGGCCGCGCTATGTGGCCCGAGTGGAGTTGCGCGTCTACATCTCCGATGACGACGATCCCGGACGCGCGGCGCTCGTCCCCGATGTCCGCGTGGAGACGAGTCCCAAGCGAAAGGGAACCAGGAAGGCAAAGGCCGAACCGGCGCTTGCCGTCACACAACCGCTGATCGTGCCGACACTGATGGATGAAGAGATCGAGGAAGCGTTCCTGAAGATTATCGAGGTGGAATCGGAAGAACTGGTCACCATCATCGAGGTGCTCAGCCCGACCAACAAGATTCGCGGCTCGCGCGGCCGGACAAGCTTCATGGCCAAGCGACACGAGATCATGAATTCCGAGGTCCACTGGGTCGAGATCGACCTGCTCCGGGGCGGGGTCCCCTCCGTCACTGATCCGCCGCTGCGGCCCAGCGATTACCGCGTCCTGGTTTCCCGCGCCGACCAGCGGACGCGAACGCGCTACTGGCCCATCGGTGTACGTCAGGCGCTTCCGGTGATTCAGATCCCGCTCCGCGGCAAGGACCCGGAAGCGCAGCTTGACCTGGGGGCCGTGTTCCGGAGCGCTTACGACCGGGCCGGCTATGATATGTCGGTGGATTACCGCAAGGAGCCTCGTCCGCCCCTGGAAGGCGACGATGCGAAGTGGGCCTCGGAACTCCTGCGCGGTGCCGGAGAGTGACCATCAATCGAGCAGTTTGATGTACGTCGAGGCGATGCGGAAGATGAGGAACACCAGAAAGCCGCCGATCAGCACCCAGATGGCCGCGCCGAACGCCTTCATCAACGCGGTCAACTTGCGCTCCGACTCCTCGGCGTAGTACCTGGACTGATGCTCCAGCACGTCGTCGAGCCGGCCCGCTTCCTCCGCTCCGGACAGCATGTCGAGATACTCGTCGGGAAATAGTTTCGCCCGATTCAGCGATCGCGTCAGTTCGTTGCCCTTGTCGAGACTCGACACAATCGTCTCCTCAATGGCGGCGAACGCCTCGCTGCCGGTCGCGCGCAGGCTCAGCCGCACCGCCTGGGCGATCGGCATTCCGGTTCCACTCGTCAAGCGCAGGGCGACGCTGAAGCGATGCAGGGCAAGAGCCATGAGAGCTGGACCGAGGATCGGACGTTTCAGCAGCCAGGCTCCCATGCCGGCCCGTCTGAAGAGGAGACGGCACGTTACGATCAGCACGCCGGCCACACCACCGACGATCAGCATGAACACGATAGCGCCGCTCGAACCCTTCAGCCCGAATCCGAGCGGATCGAACGAGGGGTTCACAATTCCGAGAATGAAGATCATCAGCGCGACGACGAGAACGCCGAGGACGAACTGCGTCAGCGGCCAGGTCAACTGCGCCCACAACTGGCGGCGGAGACGCTGACGCAGACGAAAATAGCTCTCCAACTCGGTGAAGATTTCCGGCAGCGAGCCACTCTGCTCCCCCGCAACAGTCAACGCGATGAACAGCGGCGGAAAGACGTCGCGATGCTTGTTGAGGGCCTCCTCAAGCCCTCGGCCTTTGCCGAGATCCTTCGCGATGACGCCGGTGACGCCGCGCAGGGCGGCAGGGCCGCGCTTCGCCTGCTGGCGGAAGACGTCAAGCAGCGACAGCCCCGCGCCGAGATAGTGACGCAGACTGCGGCAGAGATCGACGAGAGCGGATAGTGGCGCGGCGCGAGACATGCCCGTATTGTAGCCGGCGTCGGACGCTTCCGCGCGGCGTCGCTAAACTAGCCCCATGATCGACATGCACATTCACGTCGTGCCGCCCAACTTGCCCGGCGTCGGGACCATGAACCTTCGCCCCGAGGGCGGCGCCGGCGCCGTCGCGGCCTGGCTGCGCAGCGAGATGGAGACGGCGGGGGTCGATACCGCCCTCGCGATGGGCTGTCTCAACGCCAGCGAGTCCGATCCGCTCGGCATTCGCTCCACGCTCGACGTGGCCGACCTCGTTCCCGGTCTGCACGCGATCGGCGTCGCCGATCCGACCCGCTCGGATCGCGATCACCTGTATCGAGTCGAGGTCGCCCTTGCGACCGGACAGGTGAAGGCGCTCAAGGCGTATCTCGGCTATCTGCATTTCGGCCCCGATGACGCCGGCTATCGGCCCTACTACGAACTTGCCGAACGCTTCAAGCTGCCGGTCATCTTCCACACCGGCGACACCTATTCGCCCTTCGCCAAGGTCCGTTTCGCGCATCCGCTGCTGGTCGATGACGTGGCGGTCGATCATCCCGAAGTTCGCTTCGTCCTCGCTCACGCCGGCAATCCCTGGCTAATCGACGCGGCCGAGGTCGTGTACAAGAACGTGAACGTCTGGGCGGACCTTTCGGGCTTGCTGATCGGCGGCGTCGAGGCGTTTCTGGACGAGGAGCGTCAGGAGTTGTTGCGCGAGACGGCAGCGTCGGTCAGCAAGGCGTTTCGCTATGCGGAGAGGCCGAATCGCTTCCTTTACGGCAGCGATTGGCCACTGGCGCCGATGGCTCCCTATCGCGATTTCGTTCGCACGATCGTCCCCGAAGCGTATCACGAGATGGTCTTTGAGGAGAACGCCCGCCGGCTCTTTGGGATGTGACAGGCTTCCTCGTTCCCACGCTCTGCGTGGGAACGTGCTCTTCGACGCTCTGCGTCGTCTTACGAACAGTCGCGTCACTTCAGAAGACGACGCAGAGCGTCGAAGAGCACGTTCCCACGCAGAGCGTGGGAACGAGGAAGCCTGTCACATCCCAAATAGCCGGCG
>JBBRIK010000733.1:0-4098 GCA_038221045.1 Gemmatales bacterium | reverse complement strand
GTCCCGCCATGCCAGGACCACCCATGCCAGGACCGCCCATGCCGGGGACACCCATGCCGGCCATTCCGGGCGGAAGCATCATGCCAGGCCCGCCCATGCCGGGACCACCCAGGCCCATCGGCGGTCCCATCGGCGGCACTTTCGGAGCATAGGGACTCGGCGCGTCGATGGCGGGCGTATTCGGCGCTTCCAGATCGATGTTGCCCATGCGGATGATCAACAGAATGCTGCCACGCGAGAGCGCTTCCGCGACCGGATCCTCGCCCGGTGCCAGACGTGACGAAACGATCTCGTTCGGACCTGTGGTCGCCAGGTCCTGATAGTTCGGGTTCGGCAGGTAGACGACCTTCGTCAGAAAATTGCCTGCGGCGACCTGATCGAAGTCTTCTTGCGTAAACACCAGCGGGACTGACGAATGAGCCAGAAACGTCGATGTCTTATCCTTCGCCGGCACTACTTCGAGCGTCGGATACAACTCCAGACCGGGACGGCCGGGGATGTTGCTCAGTTTGAGGCGATAGTAGGCGGCCTGCGGGAAGTTGTAGCGGCCCGGCACTTCCAGAGTGATCGGCGACAGTTGCGGCTTGCCGTCCTCGCCGGGGACATACCACGACACCTTCATGCCGTTGGGACCGGCGAAGCGAACGGAGGTCCGCTGGGAACAGAAGACTCCCGATCCGTCCTTGATCGCACCCACCGCGGCGACAGCGCCCGGCAGACCGGAGCCAGAGGGAGGCACTGGGCCGGGAACCATCGATTGGCCGGGGCCGCCGGGGCCGGCAACCTGAATGACGCCGCCGTCCATCGGGCTGAGGATGCCCGAGCGATTCATCCCTCCCGCCTGAACGATGCCATTGGCGGGAATGCCGCTCTGGAGCAGGCCAACGCCCCTCTGAGCGTCCTCCTTGAACAGGACCTGTCCCGCGATCTGCGGCGGGAGGCTGGACGTGAAGCTCTTGCGGGCCGCGAGGCGAGCCGCCGCCTCGGGGTCGGCCGGTTGCGCCGAGGCGTAGCTCGAACCTTGCCCCGGACCGCCATACATTTCGCCGGCTGGCATGGTGCCGATCGATTCGCCCAGTCCTCCCATGATGCCGGGGATCGGCCGGGGCTGATAAGCGCCACCTTGCACGCAGCCATTGGGACCGCACTGAGGTCCGCCCCTTGCGCCGGCGTTGCCCATGTAACTGCCGGGCTGCGACTCCACGCATCCCCCCAGGGCGGCCAGCAACAGCAGCCCTCCTAGCCTCTTTTTCATGGCCTCTTCCTCTTGTCCACCCCACCGCCTCGTCTGCCACGAGGCGCAAAGGGGGAACATGGTCCACTCGCGGAGCGAGCGAAAATCAACTCGCCAGGCGAGCCGGCTGCGTTCCATCCGCCGCGACGATCCGCCAGTCGTATTCTTCGGATGCGGCGTCCGCCGGACTTTCGTCAAAAGCCGAAGAGTTTGCCTTCTCCGCCTTGACGGAAAGATCGTTACTACCATGTTTGAAAGCACGCGGGCGGCGTGTTACAGTCTGCGCATGAAAACTCAACGTCGTCTCAGAACCCCGTATCGGAGAGTTCCCATGTCACTCGACGTCTCCATTCAGGAGCGCATCAACGAGGTGGTCGCCGAGTGGGTCAGCGGCGGCAAGATGTTCACCGCCTTCGAGGTGTCGCTGGAAGTGAAGAAACGCGGCGTCGAGGAGCGACACCGCAACATGCGCGAGTACGTCCACGAGACGATCTTCCGTCTCGGCATCGAGCGCGGCGACTACTCGCGGACCCTGATGGACGTCGGCGCGCCGGAGCAGGCGTGGGTCTATCACACGCTCGATCGAAACCCCTACGAGTATGTGCCGTTGGATCGAACGGGCATGGACCCGATTCCGGCAAGCGCCCGGCCGCGCGGCGTCCGCAATCCGATGCGGCTGACGGCGGGCCTGGCCTCGCCGTTCGCGATTCCCACCGGGGCCTACGGGACGGACCAGCGCGGCAGACTGTGCGTCCCGGTTGGTCTGCTGACGAATCTCGGCGTCGGTCCCGGCGAGCGCGTCAATGTCCTGTGCGATCCCGCCAACGAGCAGGCCCTGATCACCAAGGACACGGGGGTCAATCAGGACAACCCCGATACGACCTACACGCTTGAGGGCGACGGCAACGTGCGCATCACACAGGGGACGCTGGAGAAGGCGGGACTCGACGGCATGCAATGTTACCGCATCGACGGCAACGACGCCGTCATCAGCGTTCGCAAGTACAGTTGAGACCGATAACGAAATACCTTCTTGCGGCTACGCGGAAGAGCGCTACGCCGCAGGCGGCAAGAAGGGATTTCGCTCAGGAATCGAGCGCATCGCGACAATTTTTCTCGGCCATGACGGCAAGGGCGGTCAAGCGCTCGGCCGTCAGCCCGATGCGCTCGAAGCACTCGGCCACAATGCTGTTCGACGCGGTCAACAGACAGATCAGCAGATCGATCGGGGTGACGGTCGAGCGCTGGTGGTCGAGGGCGCGGCGAAGGGCGTCGCGCAGCAGCCGAATGACGTTATCGGAGAGGAATTCGCGGTTGAGGTGGAGCGGACACTTCGCGTCGCCCTGTTCCTGAAGAAAAAGTTCCTGAAACTGGGCGAGCAGCCGCGGCAAGTCAGCGCGGAGCTGATCTCCCCAGGCCTTGACGCCGTCATCGGGAGCGGCGAGCAAACCCATGAAGACATGAGGACTGCGCACGGTATCCCAGCGTGTTTCGCGCGTGAGTCGAATCGTTTCGCGCAGGGCCTGGCGTGTTTCGCAGGTGAGCAGGTCGTCGCGAACACCGCCTCCGGGCTGGAAGACATTCGGCAGCGGCGAGTCGGGAGTGGCCATGAAGGAGAGATCCCCTGGAGACTGTTCGACCTGTCTCATTATGACGGATGCCGCTGCCGGACGCAAGAACCGAGACAATGGGGCAAGGAGTGCCGCCCTCCTTTTGGCAAGCCCTTCCTCAGGCTCCACCTTCCCACACCCTGCGTGGGAACGGCTTCTTCGACGCTCTGGGTCGACTGAAGCACCACCACGACGCAGAGCGCCGAAGAGCAAGACGAGGTCCGCCGACAGCCAGGGCAGAGCGAGCGGCGGGGCGGTCGTGCTGACGATGGCCACAGCGGGAGTGTTCAGCCGGCGCCGATCTGTCCCTTACTGACAGGGTGGACCATCCAGGTGAAGACGCCGAGCGCGGCCGTGCTGACGCGAGTTCGACCAGTCCTCCCTCCTGTCCGCGTGCCAGTCCGGCGAGAACAATCAGGCTGAGCGGGATGAGCAGGACTACTGGACACCCCTGCCAGGGGAGAATAAATCAGCAGATGGCCGGGCGGGTAGCAACCTGGCCCAACCACAACCGTCCCGCACCCGCGTCATCGAACCCGAGGTCGGCCCATGATTTCCTTCCCCTGCCCTGGGTGTGGTCGTCTGCTCTCGGGCCGAGGGCAGACCGGCCAGGAGGTTCGCTGCCCCGACTGTGGCCGGTCAAGCCCCGTCCCGGCCTTGCCCGCTCCGACGGACCTGCATCCCCCGACCAGCGCCGCGGCAGCCTCTCCAGGGTCCGCCATCGAGGCGACCGTCACCAGCGACGGTCGCCAGTACGGGATGGCGGTCCTCCCCGGTGAAGGTGATGGGGTCGGGGCCACCGGAGCCTGGCAGCACTCCGCCTCCGCCCCCTCGTCCCCCGCCGTCGAGGACGGTCCATCATCCACGGCCGGTGATGGCGAAACCGTCGATGCCCCACTCGCCACCGGCGGCTGGCAGCGGCCGGCTTCGCTCGGCCCGGCGGGGGGCGACTCCGGCTGCCCCGTCGTGCCCGGCTACGAGATCCAGGGGGAACTCGGCCGCGGCGGCATGGGCGTCGTTTACAAGGCAAGGCAGGTCGGCCTCGGCCGCGTGGTGGCCCTGAAGATGATCCTTGCCGGCGGCCATGCCGGTCCCGACGAGGTCGCCCGCTTCCGGGCCGAGGCGGAGGCGGTGGCCCGACTACAGCACCCGAACATCGTCCAGATCTTCGAGGTCGGCGAGTGTGAGGGCAAGCCGTTCTTCAGTCTAGAATTTGTCGAAGGCGGCAGCCTGGCAGATCGCCTCAACGGCACT
>JBBRIK010000732.1:0-4107 GCA_038221045.1 Gemmatales bacterium | reverse complement strand
CACTTGGCAAGGACGACCTTCTGCTGATTGCCGCCCGAGAGCAACCCGGCGTTCTGATCGATGCCCGGCGTCCGTACCGCCAGGTTGCGGCACATGTCGCGCGCCAGTTCCGCCTCCCGGCGAAAAGCGACAAGCCGCAGGAAACTGAGGCGGTCGAGGCTCGGCAAGCCGATGTTATGGCGGATACTGTCGTCGAGGACGAGACCATGATAACGGCGATCTTCCGGAACCAGCACGAGGCCGGCCGCGATGGCCTGTCCTGGATGGCGGACGCGCAGACGCTGGCCGTCGAGCAGCACCTGGCCGTGCGTCACCCGGCGGACGCCGAACAGCGCCTCGGCCAACTCCGTCCGGCCCGCGCCCACCAGCCCCGACATGCCGACGATTTCTCCAGGATAGAGCGTCAGCGATACGGGCGTCGCCGGCCCGCCTTCATAGCAAACGTCTTTCACTTCGAGACGCGGCGGAGTGCCGGGCAGGATGGCGACGGGATGCTTCTGGAAGAACTGTTGCAACTCGCGGCCGACCATGAGGCGAACGAGACTCGCATGCGACACTTCCGACTTTGCGAGTTGCCCCGCGTTCTTGCCGTCGCGCAGGACCACCACGCGATCAGCGATCTGTTGCACTTCACCCAAACGATGCGAGATGTAGGCGATGGCGACGCCTTCGCTCTTGAGCCGTGCGATGACCTCGAAGAGTCGTTCCGTCTCGCGCTGCGTCAGGCTGGAGGTAGGCTCGTCCATGATGAGGACGCGCGTCTCCAGTGTCAGCGCCCGGCCGATCTCAACGAGTTGTCGCTGGCCGATGGTCAGTTCATCGACGCGGGTCGCGGGATCGCAGTCCAGTCCCAGACGGGTGAGATAGGTCCGGGCGTCGCGATTCATGGAGCGTCGATCGAGGAAGGCGAACGGCCTACCCCAGACTCGTTCGCGGCCCAGAAAGAGGTTCGACGCGACGGTCAGGTTCTCGGCGAGGTTCAGTTCCTGATGGATGAGGCTGATGCCGGCCCGAAGGGCCTCGGGGACACCGCTGAAGCGGGTCGGCTTGTCGTCGAGGCGGATCTCGCCGGCGTCCGGGAGATGGATGCCGGCGAGGACTTTCATGAGGGTGGACTTGCCCGCGCCGTTCTCGCCGACGACGGCCAGTACCTCGCCGGCATGGAGTTCCAGCGAGACGCCGTCCAGCGCCTGCACGCCGGGAAACGCCTTACGAACTTCACGGACCTGTAAGAGAGGAGAGGTCGTCACGGGTGTCTTGTCTTGCTCCCCTCGCCCCTATCCTGGGGAGAGGGGTTGGGGGTGAGGGGAGTTACTTTTGCTGGTCGTTTCGCGCTCTTCTCTCTCAACCCCTCACCCCCAACCCCTCACCCCAGGATAGGGGCGAGGGGGGGGAGGAGAAGAAACCCCGAGTCCCAGGATAGGGGCGAGGGGAGGAAGAGAAGAACCCCTCTCCCCAGGATGGGAGCGAGGGGGAGAAAACGAGAAGAGGTCACTTCCCCGCCAGTTCGTCGAGGACTCCCTTGGTGCGCTCCTTGGCGTTTACCGGCTCGGCCTTGCCGACGAAGATGGCGATGTGGCCTCCCTCGGGCATCACCTCCTTGACGAGTTTGCCGACCTCCCGGCCCGCCTTGATGTTGTCCGTGCCGAGATAGCAGATCCGCTTCGTGCCGGGAGCGTCGTTATCGACGGTGATGAGCGGCACCTGCGCGGCGATCTTGTCGAGGAAATCCTTTTGGCTGTCGGGTTCGTTGACGCTGACAGCGATGCCCTTCACCTTGCCGACAAGGTCCTCGATGATGGTGTTTTGCTCCTGCACGTTGCCCATGTTCGGTTTGCGGAAGATCAGGTTGACTTTCTCCTCACGGGCGGCGACTTTGGCCCCTGCCTCGGCAAACGTCCAGAAATCCTCGGCGTTATTGCTCACGAAGGCGATGGTGATGTCGCCCTTGGGATCGTCGCCCTTGGCCTTGTCCTTGAGATCGGCCAGTTCCTTGCGGAAGGCGGGTACGTCGGCCTTCTTGATGACGCGATGAGGAATGTGCCAGATGCCGTCCTTGACGTCCTTCGGCAGCGCGGCCTTGGGATCGCGGGCGCGCTGGGCCAGCAGCTTGACCGACTCGTAGCCGAAGGTGTAGGGCTTTTGCACGACGGTGGCGTGAATGGTCCCGGCTTCGATGCCGTCGAGGGTGGCGTCGTACTCGTCGAAGCCGACGATCTTGACCTTGCCTTCCCGCTTGGCAGCCTTGACGGCATTGAGGATTTGTGGCGGATTGTACGCCCACAGGCCGATGAGACAGACGTTGTCCTTACCTTCGAGGCGGGTCAGGACGTCAGCGGCATTGTCCATCGCCTTGGCCAGGTTGACCTGATCGTAGCGGGTGTCGAAGAGGGTGTACTTGCCGTACTGATTGGAGGAGTTCGGATCGCCGGCGGGCTTGCTGCTGCACGCGGCGAATGATAGCAGCGCCACGGCGAGCGCGGCGCGAACGATAACACGGAGAGGAATCATGGTGCGGCTCGGGGTTGAAATCGTCACGTGGGCGAGAACTCTGTTGAAGATACGGCGAAGCCGGTCCGGAGCAAGAGTTTCCCGCCGAGTCCCGCGTCCGGTCTAACGTCGAGGGTGACGATCAAGGAATCCTCCCGGCCATATTCACGTCCTGCCGGTCCCTCAGTGCCAGAAATCATTGCGTTCAGGGGCGCGCCGGTCCGCCGTTGAGTTGATGCTCCAGGGCATCGTGAGCGCGAGCCTCTTTCAGAAGCACGACCACATTGTCGAGTTCTCTGGTGTTGAACCCGGCCTTCTCAAGGTAGCCGCGCGCCAGCACCATCGGATCGGGCGCCGGCAGAGGGGCGGCGCCGCGGCGCGGCCGCTCCTTCTCGAACTTCGCCAGTTCCGCCAGTCGCGTTCCGTCAGCCGAGCCGAAGGGACCGCCCGTGTCGAGTCCGACGTGCGCTTCCATCGGCGGCAGTCGGTCGGGCTGGCGCGTCGCTGGTGCGGCCAGGGCCTCGCGTTCGGCAACGACGCGGCCCAGTTCAAAGGCCAGAACGGCGGCCAGTTGGTCCTTCGTTTCGCACTTCTTCGCAAGGCTCTCGGTGATGAACACCACGTCAGTGCCGCGATGGAATAATTCGGGCGTGGGAGCGCCGATGGTGCTAAAGATGCAGCGCAGCCCTGTCTGTCGATTGGTGGTCAACAGTTGCTGGCCGACGATATCGACGCGGAGCGATTCTTCCTTCGAGGCGGACGCCAGTTGCGGAGTTTTGAACTGAGCAGGCACAACTGAGGGGCCGCCAGACAGGCCGGGCTGAACGGTCTTCAGCGGTTCGTCCTTGAGGGGAAAGCAGCCCGCGACGCACAGGACTGCCGCAAAGCCCATCGATCGGAGCCGGGACGCCATGACGCACCTCACTTTCATCGACAAGGAGGCACGGACGATAGCGTGATGATTCCTGAATGTCCACCCCAGCCGCCAGCGGCGGGGGTGTGCCTCTCCGCAGGTTAGCCGCGACGCGAAGTCTTCGCAGCGGAGCGCTCCGTGGCGCGTGTCGAAAGCGCTCCGCTGCGAAGACTTCGCGTCGCGGCTAACCATCGAAGTTACCGTTGCGTCGTGTCGTGATAGTAATCCATCCACCCTATCATCATTTCATCCCACGTCTGATCGCCCCACCAGACGTCGCGAGTCGCGTCGGGATTGTGGGGGTTCTTCGCCGAATTGTCGAAATGGGCGACGCAGTGAATCTTCGTCCCCTTCGGCATCGCTTTCGGCTCGGCCAGACGATAGACGCTCTGCCAGTTGAAGTTGTAATGCGGCACCGACAGCAGCGTCTCCTTCTTGCCGTCGGGATAAATCGCCTCATAGCGATACGCCTTGCCGCGAAGGTGCATGTGGGGCATGAAACTGAGGATGTGACTGTCCTGAGTGAAGGTGAAGTTGGCCTCCATCTCGTGATTGGCCGCCCCGGCCGGGATCCGCGTCAACTTCGTCACGAACGCGAGATTGTGGATCGGCTTCGTCAAAATGCGATGTTTGGGCGGCTCCTTCGCGAAGATCAGGCCGATGTACGACTGATCGCGATACGCCTTGCCATTGGGCGTGTAGTG
>JBBRIK010000731.1:0-4108 GCA_038221045.1 Gemmatales bacterium | reverse complement strand
GGTCTACCTGAAGTCGCCGTTTCCTGGAACACTGAGCCGGAAGAGTACGAATTCCTGTTCACAACCAAGGACGGAACGACGCGACTGGAGGTCTATCAGCATCCCGATCATCGCCGGCAAGGGAGTCGAACAGAGCGGTCCATTGCAGCGCTTGAAGGAGAAACGCGAGCTATTTGCCGTGCAATCTGGAAAGGACTGCGTCGCTTACAAGGGGTCCAAGCGGTCGATCAATACGACACCGAGTGGCGACATCCTTTTCTCACCGACGTCATGAATCAGCTAACGGAGCATTTCACAGGTAGTCGTTCCTGAGAGGCAGAGGTGTTCGTGATGGCGCGTTCGTTCTGGGTTGCGGGATTGATGCTGGCGGCTTTCCCTCTCTTTGCTGACGGTCGTGAAATCACCATCAAGTTAACGGCCGTCGAACTCGACAAGGCACCCTACGTCACGCCGCTCATCGCGCCAGGAGCGAAGTGCGCCGCTGTTGGCGAAGCTGTCGCCAGGGTGGCCATTGGGCAAACGGTCAACAAGGAAGCTCAACTCAGTCTGTTCCCCATTGATGACCTGGGCAAGCTGGCCGGCGCGCCAATCTTCCTGACACTGCCCAAACCCGCCACGCTCGCTCAGCGAGAGACCTATCCGCTGTCGCTCGCCTTTCATCCCACGCTGCCGCTCCTCTATGTCTGGCAGGACGTGAAGGCGCTTGATGGCGATCCCGTCCCGCCTGTCGATCCGGCCTGGAAGGACTTCGATCACTTGCTGATCTACTCCGTCCAGAAGGCTGCCCCGGAATTGCTCCTGAGCCTGTGCCGCGGGCCTACATTCCAGACGGGAAACGTCGCGGGCAGCCTCTGCCTCGACGTGGGCAGCGGCCGGCTTTATGTGCCGAACCTGCGCTTCGGCGAGAAGAACCCGCCGGATAAGGGCGGCGGCGTCGGCTGGTTCGCGCTGGCCGGCGATGGGCTGCCCGTGGCCGGCGACGAGGAACCCGCAAAGGTTGAGCCGCCGGCCTCCCTGACAAAAGCCGTCGCAGACCGGCCGGTCCGTCTCGCCGCCCTTCGCACTCTGGTAACTGCCGGCAAGCCGCTGGGAGCGTTCCGCCACACGCCCGCCGATGCCTACGGATTCGGCGGCCTCCCGTCCGGCGCTGGCTTCCTTCCGATCAGCCGCGATGTGTTCATCACCTGCGGGTATCTGGGGCCCATGACCTGGAACCTGGCCGACCGCCGCTCCCGCTGCCAGGTCTTCCTCATGCCGGTCAACTTCGTCTCTTACTACACCACGCGCATCGCCGGCCATCCGACGCTGCCGGTCGTCTTCGCGTCCATCGTCGGCTATCCTTATGCCCATCGCGTCGAGCATGCCGAGGGACATATGACGCTCGCTCCACAGGTCCTTCACATGGAGGGGTGTGTTCTGAAGACGCCGCCGGTCGTTCTGTCGAAGCGAAACCTCGTCGCCTTCGGCGGCCCCACGGCGATCTACCTCGCCGCCATCGATGCCGAGGGCAAATTCAAGGACGCTCCGGGCGTGCAAGTCAACGTGCCGGTCACCATCGCTGAAAGCCTGGCCTACTCCGAAAAGTTCGATCGCCTGTACGTTGCCGTGGAGAAGGTGAAATGACGTCGCGATGTCACTGGCCCGCGCTCGCTCTGCTCCTGACGCTCGCCGCCCATGCTCCGTGCAAGACGATCATCCTGACGGACATGGACTGTGAGCGGATGGCGTTCATTCAGGCGGCCTCGCCGCGCTGGAGCTGGGGCGGCTACGACGTCAGCACCAACACGCAGAGTACCGCCCTGTTCTACATGTACGCCGACCGCGCATTCCTGATCGCCTTCCCCCTGGAGAAGATCCCCAAGGGTCAGCGGATCCTCAAGGCGGAATTGAGCTTCACCAGCGGTCTGCAAAACCCAGGCGAGCAGAAACTCCACCTGCGCCGCATCATCGCTCCCTGGGGCGCGGGGGTTTGCTGGCAGTATGCCTCCATGCGGCCGGCCAAGGTCGAGTGGAAGCAGGCCGGCGGGCGGGGGGCAGGCACCGATCGTGCCGCCAAGGCCAGCGCCGTCGTCCGCACCAGTGAGGCCGGCGAGAAGGTGGTCAATGTCACGGAGGACGTCGAACTGTGGTACAAGGGGGCCTCGGCGAATCACGGCTGGATGTTGAGCATGGAAGATCCCGACGTCTATGTAGTCCTCAATTCGCCGGTCTGGACCGGCCGCGGCTCCTGGAAATTGCGCATCACCTATGAGCCGGAATGAATGACCGGCGCTGTCTTCGTCCGCGAGCTATACTCGTACAGACTCGCGGAGGTGCGGCGATGCACTGGTCTCTCTTGCTCCTCGGTTCCACTCTGGCCGCGCCCGAATTACGCCCGCTTCCCATCGGCAGTGTCGTCGCCGATTTTTCTCTGCGCGACCATCGCGGCGCTCCTCGCGGGTTGGCCGACTGGCGCGACAACAAACTCGTCGTCGTCGCCTTCCTCGGCGTCGATTGTCCCCTTGTGAAACTCTACACGCGCCGGCTCAACGAGATCGCGAAGGAGTACGGTTCGCGCGGCGTCGCCGTCATCGGCATCAACGCCAATCAACACGATCAGCTGCGCGACATTGCCCGTTTCGCTCGCGCTCACGAGGTTGCGTTTCCTCTGCTCAAGGACAGCGACAACCGCGTCGCCGACCTGTTCGGCGCCAGCCGCACCCCGGAAATCTTCCTGCTCGATGCCGAGCGGAAGGTGCGCTATCGAGGCCGGATCGACGATCAGTACGGCGTCGGCCTTCAGCGTCCCCGACCGTCGCGGCGCGATCTGATCCTCGCCATTGAGGAGTTGCTGGCCGGGAAGACCGTCAGCGAACCGATCACGACTGCGCCGGGCTGCTTCATCGACCGTCTCGACAGCAGTGCGGGTAGGGGCCGGGTCACCTACAACGATGTTGCTCCCATCCTGCACAACCACTGCGCAGGCTGTCATCGTCCGGGTGAGATTGCGCCGTTTCCTTTAACGAACTACCGCGAAACGGTCGGCTGGGCCGAGACGATTCGCGAGGTCGTCGAGGAGGGCCGCATGCCGCCCTGGCACGCCAATCCGCAGCACGGCAAGTTCCTCAACGATCCGCGTTTGAGCGACGAGGACAGGAAGAACCTTGTCGCCTGGGTCGAGAGCGGTTGTCCCGAGGGCGACCCGTCTCAGTTCAAGCCGCTGTCCTCTTCGCGCGGCGGCTGGAACATCCCGCAGCCCGACGTCGTCCTCTCGCTGCCGGCGCCGTTCACGGTCCCCGCCGAGGGAGTCATCGAATATCAGTACATCGAGGTCGATCCGGGCTTCAAGGAGGATCGCTGGGTGACGGCAGCCGAGATCCGCCCAGGCAATCGGGCCGTCGTCCATCACTGCACGGTTTTTCTGATGCCTCCAGGCATCGCTGAGCCGCGCGCGCAGGGCAAGCTCGGCTCGCACTGCCTGGCCGCCACCGCGCCTGGTACGCCGCCGCTGCTGCTGCCCGACGGCATGGCCAAACGCATTCCCGCCGGCTCTCGTCTTCTGTTTGTCCTGCACTACACACCCATCGGCACCGTGCAGACGGATCAAACGAGCATCGGTCTCGTGTTCGCCGATCCGAAGAAGGTTCGCAAGGAAGTGGCGACGCATCTGCTGTACGATGAGGACCTCCGCATTCCACCCCATGCCGCCGCTCATCGCGTCGAGAAGACCTGGGTAGCGCCGGCTGACGTGCTGTTGCTCGCGATGTTTCCGCACGCCCACCTGCGCGGGAAATCGTTCCGCTACGAGGCGGAGTTGCCCGATGGCTCGACAGAAGTGCTACTTGATGTGCCAGGCTACGACTTCAGCTGGCAGCATCGTTACGTCCTGGCGGAGCCGAAGCGGCTGCCGCGTGGAACGCTGATTCGCTGCGTGGCCATCTACGACAACTCCTCGGCGAACCCGGCGAATCCGAATCCCGAGCAGGAAGTGCGAGCGGGCAAACAGACCTGGGACGAGATGTTCAACGGCTACTTCGAGTGGTGCCTCGCCGATGAGGACCTGACGCGATCCTCCTTCCACGCGGGGATGTTGCTGCCTCTGCTACCCGTCCTGGGGCTGGTGGGGTTC
>JBBRIK010000730.1:0-4109 GCA_038221045.1 Gemmatales bacterium | reverse complement strand
AGTCAGCAACTGTCGGGATTAGCGAGGAGTGTCAGAATAATCCGCTCGTAGACCTCGTTTGTGGTGGCGGCCATCGGTTGGTCTCCGAACGCGGCAATCCATTCCGCCCTGCGGGCGGCGATAGAGCGTGAAGTGATCGTCGAGAATTCGGTAAGCTCCTCAAGAGAAAAGGGATGCGAATGGTCCGGAAGGAAATCTTCGCAGATCCTTGCCTGCAACCCCAGCCGCACCATGAGTTCTCGCACAAGAGCCAGAAAAACGGCGTCAATCGAGCGGGGATGGCAGAGAGTGAAGCGACACGACAGGTGTACGGGCGAGTCCATCAATTCGATTTCGACGAGGTGCTTGCCATCATCGACGACATAATACGTTGATCCCTGCATCGGGATAGAATCCGGGTCGGGCCGGACGTATGGCAGTTTCCGTAGGACTTCGTCTGCTTCACGGTGGGAAACTTTTTCCCCACGAAGTTCGACTCGAAACGATTCAAATCCCATGACGTTCTCCGAAGAGTTGCTCATTGTCGTGGAAGTCCACAATCGGCAACTTCAACACGGTTTTCGCTGTTGAGGCCGCAGCTTCCATCATGGGACGTCCGGGAGTACGTCGATCCAATCGGACACCTGCCGAAAAGTTCCTGGCCACTCTCTGAACCTGTGGGCGTACTCCTGCAATCGCTGTCAGGTCGATCCCGGCAAGATGAGCCGCGATCACTCGATGATGCCCATTCAGAACCTCACCGTTTGGACCCAAAATGACCGGCTGCAAACTGGCCGCATTCCAAACAAAAGACCCATCCTTCATCGCATCAACCATCTTGTTGATCTTGTCCGCATCGAAGCACTGTTTTGTCTGTGTGGGTCTCAGGCCTTTCGCGGTTAACTCGTCAGCCAACTGCTGTCGTCCAACTTGATCCGTGGGATAGTACGAATTGTACACTCGCGCTCCACTTGCCTGTCAAGCACTCTGATCACTTCAACAGCAGCACATAATCCGCTTCTTCGAGATCGATGTTGAACGTCGTCGTTCCCGCGACGTTCGTGGACGTCAACTCTTTCTGCCCGCTCACCGTGCGAACCTTGCTCGGCTTGAACGGAGTCTTCACGCTTACGCGCAGTCCCCTCACCGGCTTGTTCGTCCAGTTGACCAGCGTCAGCAGCGTCCCCTTTGGATGATCCATTACGATGGCCTCGACAAGCGGCTCGCTGCACTCGACCGCCTTCTCCACCCGCTTCGCGTCGATGCCCAGGCGCACCAACTTCGTCGCGGCGGCATCGAAATCGACGGGATTGTAAACCTGCTTGTTGCCGCCGCGCGGCCAGGGCTGCACGCGCAACGCCGTCTTCATGTAAGTGTTGCCGGCGAGCGTCCCCACTGCGAACGCCTTGCCCTTGCCGTACTCGTGGGCTGTCACCGCCGTGCCGCCGTCGCTCCACTTGCCAAGCACCTTCGCCGCGTCCGGCGTCAGCACCTGCTTCATGCCGATGGCGTCGATCTTCTTGCCATCGAGGGTGATGCTGTCGATGGCCGGGAACAGCGGCAATTCGAGAAGCGTCCGAATGACGATGGCGTCCTTCTTCGTCGTCGCGCTCCTGAGTCCGAGCAGTTTCATCATCGCCGGCTCCGCCTCGCCGAACTGGTTCAGATGGCCGATGCCCGCTGTCGCGTACAGCACGCCGCCCGCCTTCACCCAGGCGTCGAGTTTCGGCACGGCCCGGCTCTCGATCCATTCACCGGCGAAGTACACCACCTCGTACTTCTTCAACTCATCGCGCTCGACGACGTCGTCCTCGGTGATGACGTCCACGGCGTGTCCTGCCTGCACCAGCGCCAGGTAGAGCATCTGCTGATCCTTCCGGCAAATGATCTGGTTCAGTTGCGCGGGCGCATTCTTGCACGTCTTCGAGAAGGGATCCTTGCTCTTATCAACCATCAGCCGCGATTCGTTGAAGTCAGTCGCCTTGCCGGCGATGACGGCCACCTTGGCCTGACGCAGTTTGCCGCCCGCCTGCAACTGCTCCGCCTCGGCTGAATCGAAGATCGATTCGTGAATCACGCGGAACGTATCGGGATAGTTCCAGGCGACGTAGTTCTCGGTGAAGCGTTCCTCGGGCGCGACCCAGAAACTATCGATGTGCCGGGCGCCGAACCCGACGCTCATCACCATGTTCCTTCGCAGCATCTCCGGCGTCTGTCCCGGAGCGTGTGGCATGACGTACAGATGAATCGGCTGATTGTTGTACTTCACCGCGCAGCGCATCTCGGCGAACATCCACGACAGGATTTGCGGCGCCTCGGGAACGCTGAAGATATAGTCCTCGCCCCAGAACATGCTCATGCCGTTGTGCTTGAAGACGTCGATCCACTGAAAGATCGGCCCATAGCACAGAGCGAGATGATGCGGCGAATAGTTGGCCCCCGTTAGCACCTTGGGGCCAAGGAGTCGCTTCACCAATTCGGTACGGGCGCGGAAGTCGGCGAAGCGTTCCTCCTCGTTGAAGAGGTTGCTGTACCACCCCAGCCGGGCGTTGCCGGCCTTGGTCAACGTCGCGCTCTCGGGCGCGACGCCGAGTTCCTGGACTGTCACCTTTTTGGCCTTGAGCCAGTCGCGGAACTTCTGCTGGTTCTTCGGATCGGCGTAGTTGATCTCGCCAAGGCTGATCTCGTCGCCGAAACTGACGAAACGCAGCGTCTCCTTGTTCTTGACCACCTTCGCGAACTGTTCGATGGCAGCGGCGCTTTCAAGGTGCTGATGCACTCCCTGCCACTGCGAATCGGCATACTTCGCCGGCAACTGCGTGTTGTAGCCGAGGGCGCTCTTGAGGTCGTGGACCCAATCCTCGTCGCCGCCGAAGGAGCCGTAATAGAGGACTTCCTTCGGCTTCTTCCCGCCGTTGGCATGTCGCCACTTCTTGCTTTTCTCGATGATGGTGAGCGCATGCTCGCGGCTGGTCCGGACCCTCGCTTCCTTCCGCCAGGTGACGTCGATTGGCACCACAATCGTCTCCCCGCTTGCCACCTTGACGTCGCCGACGACGTCGGTTCCCGCCGCGTTGCGAGCGATCTGCACGTCCAGCGGCCCCGCCCCCGGCAAGGTGATCGTTACTCCCTCATCGTGGACGAGCCGGCAGAAGGGGCCGATGTTCACCCACGGACTCCATTGTCCCGAACCGACCGGCGCATCCGGCAACTTCATGGTCGCGCCGCCGTACTGCGGCTGGAAATGTCCCGCACGGCTGATGGTCAACTGTGCCGCGCCTCGTGCCATGTGACGGAAGCGCAGGAAGAGTTTCGTCGCATCGAGGGCTTCGTTCGCGAAAGGAGTGCCAACGGCGTAGGGCTTGAAGCCGCGATAATCGTCGGCGGGATTCGTGGTCAGCACGATGAAATCGACCATGCGATCGCCGGCGGGCTTCTCATTGGCGACGGTTTCGAGCCGGAGCTCGGCTGCTCCCGCCGCCAGCTTCACCATCTGCTTCGGGGCCTCGGCCGCATCGTGATCGACTCCCCACGGCCACCACAGTTCATCGCTCTCGCCGCTGAAACTCCACAAACGCGGTGTACCCTTCTTGCCGTAGACGTGGCTGTAGAGCGTCTTACCGTTCTGGACGACCTCGATTTTGTGAAGGTAGTTGAAGTAAGGCGGGGCCTGATACTTCGACCAGACGCGATACTCACCCGCCGCGGGAACAGTGATCGCCTGCACGGCGATGGAGCCGATGCTGTTCGCGGGCGCGCCAAGCAACCCGCCATGCGTCACCCACATGCCGCCGTAGGTGTGGCTGGCGTAACTGTCATTCTGATGCGTGACCTTCCAGCCCTTCGCGTCCAGCGGCCGGAACTGTTCCCCCTCGGCCACGATCACCGCCGGCGGAGGCGGTTTCGGTCCCTGGCCGGCGGTAGTCGAGAAGAAGGTCGAGGAGAGTAGAAGGAGGGAGAGCAAGGAAGCTTTCATGGGGATTCCAGGGGTGACAAGAATGTCCGGCACGGCCGGACCTATGCGGGGGGAGGAGTGATTCGAGGCTGCTTGCCGGGCAACCAGCGATCCCAGAACTCGCCTGGGATCCAGACGCCATACCGCGCCACGGTGTAGAAACTGAACCAGCCGA
>JBBRIK010000729.1:0-4116 GCA_038221045.1 Gemmatales bacterium | reverse complement strand
TGTTGACGAGGATATCGAGCCGGCCACACTCCGCGACAACCTTGCCGATGACCGATTCGACCTGTTCGCCGTTGGTCACGTCCAGGGCGAAGGCTTTCGCATCGGGGAAACGCCGTGCGGCCTGCTCGGCCCCTGCCGCGTCGATATCGGTGTAGACGACCCGGCTGCCATTGGCGGCGAGGCGGTCGGCGATGGCCTGGCCGATGCCGCGTGCCGCTCCCGTCACCAGACTTACCTTGCCGGCAAGATCACACTTCATGTCGCGTCCTCTCACGTCATCAGCCAAGGGCCTGGATTCTCGATGCACTTCCGCACCATGTCAAGAAAGCGCGCCGCCGGCGCTCCATCGACGATGCGATGATCGAAGGTCAGACTAAGCGTCACCTGAGCGCGAGCGACGATCTGGTCGCCGACAACGGCGGGCTGGCGATGAATGCGGCCGACGCCGAGGATCGCGCACTCGGGATGATTGATGATCGGCGTGAAAGCGTCGATGCCGAACTGCCCGAGGTTCGTGACGGTGAAGGTGGCGCCGTGCATCTCGTCGTCGGTCAACTTTCGGCCGCGCGCGCGTTCGATCAACTCAAGCGACCGCGCCGCCAGTTGACGCAGGCTCAACCCCGGCACGTCGCGCAGTACCGGGACCAGCAGGCCCGCCTCGGTATCGACAGCTACACCGATATTCACGTCCGGCAACTGGTGGATGCTATCCTCCTCCCAGCGTGCATTCAGGGTCGGATGAGTTTGCAAGGCGATGCCGGTGAGCTTGACGATGAAGTCGGTATAGCTGGGAAGCCGCTCCTCTGCCGGCCGTGACGCGGCCTTGAACTGCTCGCGCAGATTGACGAGGTTGCTGGCGTCAACTGTGGTGGTGAGCGTGACGGGAGCGGTCGCACGCAGGCTGGCCATCATCCGGCTGGCGATGGTTCGTCTCATCGGCGAAAGCGGCTGGGGGCGCGTGCCGTCCGCAGGTCGAGAAGGAGAGGCGGCGCGAATGTCTCTTTCGCGGATTCGTCCCGTGCGGCCGCTGCCCTGAAGCCGGGTCCAATCGACGTTGAGTTCGTGAGCCACGCGGCGGGCGCGCGGGGAAATCGCCGGGAGATGGGGTTCTTTCCTCTCCTCCGCTGCTGGGTGCGCGGGTGGAGGGGAGGGGGACGAGGGGAGGGGAGAAGAGCGCGAAACGGCAAGCATCACTTCCTTCCCTTCGGAGAAGGATGAGTTCTCGCCTGCCCCGACGAGGTAGCCAAGCAGGACGCCGACCGCGACGGTCTCGCCCTCCTGCGGCCCGTTGGGATCGATTCGCAGGATGCCGGCGTCGGTCGATTCGACATCCTGAACGGCCTTGTCGCCCTCCAGGGTGAAGAGGGCGTCGCCCGGCTTGATGACGTCGCCGTCCTTCTTGAGCCAGGCCATGAAGGTGCCTTCCTCCATGTTCCAGCCCAGACGCGGCACCTTGATCTCAATGGCCATCGCCGATCCCTCCTCACTCGGCCACCAGATCGCGAATCGCCTGTGCGACGCTCTCGGGATTGGGGACAACCGCTGCCTCCAAAGGCGGGCTGTACGGCGTCGGCGTGTGCGCACCATTCAGACGGCGGATGGGAGCGTCGAGGTCGTCGAAACCACGATCCGCCACGGCGGCCGCGATCTCCGCGCCGATGCCGCAGGGAGCGAACGTCTCGTCCACGATCAGCAGCCGGCCCGTCTTGTGGACCGATTGCAGGATCGTTTCGACGTCGAGCGGTGCCACCGTGCGCGGGTCGATCAACTCCACCGAGACGCCTTCTTTCTCCAGGATCGCGCACGCCTTGAGGGTGTGCTGCACCATCAGAGCGAGGGCGACAACGGTGACGTCGCTTCCCTGACGGACGATGGACGCCTTGCCGAACTCGATCTCGTAGTCGCCCTCCGGCACCGGCCCCTTGAGGTTGAGCAGTTCGCGATGTTCGAGGAAGAGGACCGGATCGTTGCAGCGGAGCGCCCGTCGCAACAGGCCCTTGGCGTCGAAGGGCGTCGAAGGGACGACGACGCGCAGGCCGGGAAAGTGAGCGTAGAGCGGGTAGTAACTGCCGGAGTGATGCGTCGCGGCGGAGTGGCCGATGCCGATGCAGCCGCGTAAGAGGAGCGGCATCTTCAGCCGGCCACTGCTCATGTACTGCATCTTCGATATCTGGTTGATGATCTCGCCGAGCGCGTCGAGGACGAAATCGGCGAACATGAAATCGACGATGGGCCGGGTCCCCGTCATCGCCGCCCCGCCTCCGAGGCCGACGAAGCCGCGCTCGCTGATCGGCGTATCGCACAGACGCACGGGACCGTAGCGCTCATACAGGCCGAGGGTGGACTTGAAGTTGCCGCCGCGTTTGCCGATGCCCTCGCCGAGGACGAAGATCGTCGGGTTGCGTTCCATCTCGTCGGAGAGCGTTTCGAGCGTGGCCTGAGAGTAGGAGAGTACGCGGGTCTGTGTTGATTGCGGTTTGGCGGGGATATTTGCAAAGCCGCAAGCGGCGAAAACGTGCTTCGTCGCCGTCGCGGGGTCGGGCCAGGGACTGCTCTCCGCGAAGCGCTGGGCGTCATCGACGACACTCTGAATCTCGGCGTCGATGGCTTCCAGTTCCGCTTCTTGCGTATCTTCCGCGAGCAAGTGCGACCTCAGACGTAGGATCGGACAGCGCGTCTTCCACTCCTCGACGTCCTCGCGCGTGCGGTAACCGTAGTCGCCCATCCCCTCCGCGTGTGGGCGGGTGCGGTAGGTCTTGCACTCCAGCAGGGTGGGGCCGCCGCCCTCTCTGGCCCGGCGAATCGCCTCGCCTGCCGCCTCGTGAATGGCCAGCATGTCGTTGCCGTCGAGCTGGACTCCCGGCATGCCGTAGAAGACGGCGCGGCCCGCGACATCGGTGTTGCCGGCCGCATACTCGAACGGCACCTCCGTCGCGAACTGATTGTTCTCGCAGACGAACAGCACCGGCAACTTCCAGATGCCGGCAAGGTTGAGGCCCTCGTGGAAGGCCCCGTTGTTCGAGGCCCCGTCGCCGAAGAAGGCAACGCCGACCTGCTCGTTCTTCAACAGCTTGAAGCTGTAGCCGGCACCCGCCGCTTGCAGGATGCATGGCCCGACGATGCCGCTGGTCCCCATCATGCCGACTTCGGGAGAGAACAGATGCATGCTGCCGCCGCGTCCCTGCGAACATCCCGTAGCCCGCCCGAACAACTCCGCCATCAACTCGCGCGGAGGCATCCCTTTCGCCAGGGCGTGGCCGTGGCCGCGATGCGTGCTGAAGACCACGTCGTCCTTGCTCAGATGAGCGCAGACACCCGTCGCGATGGCCTCCTGGCCGACATAAGTATGGCAAGCGCCGTGAATCAGGCCCTTTTGATGCGAGCGTGCCAACTGCTCCTCGCAGCGGCGAATCAGCACCATGCGGCGATACAGAGACAGGAGTTGTTCTTTGCTCGTCTTTTTCGCTGTCGTAGTCTTCAACATCACTTGTTCTCGACAGAGGGTTTGGGCGGGTCCTGAACGCGAGCGGTCTCTCCCGTGAAGGGAATCGCGGCAATGGTGATGGCGCTGCTTCGCGCAGAGGACGATTTCCGGAAGGACAGGAAGGAGCCGATCCAAAAGCCGATGAATCCACCGACTACGCCGCCCGCGCCTCCGACAAATAGCCCAGCCGCGATCGGGCCTGCGACAATGATGCCCAGACCGGGAATGGCCATTGTGGTGCCAACAGCCCCGAAGGCCCCAACCGGTCCCGCCACGGCCATTCCCAACAACCCGCCGAGTCCCATGCCGATGAGGGCGCGCGTACTGGCACAGACACCGAGGACGAGGCCGAAAACACCTCCGATCACGCCGCCCACGGGCGCTGCGGCAAGGCCACTCGCTATCTCACCGGGCAGGAGGACCTCTTCTCGAGGAAAGTAGATACTAGTACCCAGGGCCAAGAGCGCTCCCGCCGCTCCGGCAACAATCATTCCGATGGCCCCGCCGAATCCCATGCCCCCAAGGAGGCGCGTGCCGAGTTGGGACTTTCGCACGCTCGGACTCTTGATGAGATAGTAGGCCGTTCCCTTGTCGGGGGAGAGGAGCCTGTCAATCTCGCTGTCGTGATAGCC
>JBBRIK010000728.1:0-4120 GCA_038221045.1 Gemmatales bacterium | reverse complement strand
CCGCGCCGATCCGCGAGGAGTTCGACCAGGTCCGGCATGAGTCCCGAGGCGTGCGGCCCCAGGCTCTGAAGCGCCAGCAGGACGCGCTGGAAGTCGGACGTCGCCGCTGGATACAGAACTCCTACCGGCTGGAAGGTCGGCCCCCGTTTGAGGACGTCGAGGAAAACCGGCATGCTTTCGGCCGGCGTCTGGTTGTGGTCCGCCAGCGCCAGCGTCGCAATCTGCCGGACTTCGCGATCGCTGTCCTTGACTGCCCTGGCCAGCGGGGACAGAACGTCCCTGCGAGTTCGGCTCCATGATCGGAGAGTCGCACAGGCTTCTCGTCGCACGAGTGGGACTCGATCCTCGACCGCCTTCAGCGTCCCCGCAAACAATTTCGCACTGGTGAGGTCCGCATCCTTGACGGGGAAGCTGATCACTCGCCCGCAGAGGGCAATCGCCCCGGCGCGCACGGCGGGGTCGTTGTTGTCGAGCGCTTCGAGTGCGGTGAGTTTCTCCTCCTTGTCGAGGTTGCGAATGACAAGGGTCAACGTGGAGATGACGTTTTCATCGTCATTCCGCATGGCCTTGACGACCGCGAAAAGAGCGGGGTCCGCGTCCTTGCCCAGTGCATGGAGAGCCAGGGCGGCGTCGCGGCTGACGCTGACGTCGGCATCGAGAAGCAACTCGCCCAGAGCGGGCAGGAACGGTTTGGCGGCAGGACCGAGTTTACCGACGCAGCGGGCGGCGTTACGGCGGACGATAGCATCCGCGTCCCTCGTCGCCAGCGTCATCAGTTTCACGGCCGGCGGCTCGTGAATCAGCCCGGCCAGGGCCGCGGAGGCGTGACGGCGGACGTTAACGTCACTGCTGGCCAGGGCGTTCTCGAAGAGTCCCTCGGGCGGCTGGACGCGGCCCTGAATCTGGCCGATCGCGCCTGCGGCGCTCAGCCGAACGAGGACCGACTCGTCGGTCAGAGACTTGTTCAGGGCCGGCAGCGCCGGCTTCGCCTCGGCGGCCAGTGTTCCCAGAGCCGACGCGGCCCGTTGCCGCACGCTGGCATCCTTGTCGCCGAGCCGGGGTATCAGCAGGAGCGTCGCTTCTTTCCGATTGGAGTCGAGAAGCAGCGATGCATAGGACCGGACGACGGGATCGTCAGTCAGCAGCGCCTCGATGATGGCCGGCATCGCACTCTTCGCCTGAAATCGCAGGTTGTGCAGGGTGAGAATGGCGGCGGCGCGAACGGGCGTTTCTCGATCCTTGAGCAAGTTCGCGAGGCCGAGGATTGCCGCCTCGCTGACGGGCCGCACGCTCGACAGCGATTGAGCGCTGATCTGGCGAACCAGGGCGTCCTGATCCTTCAGGCCGGCGGCGAGGAGCGGTTCGACGTCCTTGAGGTCGCCGAAGGTCGATTGCAGGAACGTGACGGCCGAGCGGCGGGTATCGACGTCGTCCTGTTTCAGCGCCTCGGCCACGATGGATCGAGCGCGATCAAGCTTGTTTTCCAGGCGAAACAGGGCAATGACGGCCTGAAGGCGGACGTTGACGTCCTTGTCGTCGAGCAGACGGGCAAGGGGGCCGGATGCGGACCGAGCGCTGGTCCAGAGGCGGGCGAGTGCGCCGGCGGCCTGCCGTCTGACCTCAGGGAGCGGATCCTCAAGAGCGCGGGTGAGGATGGGAATGGCGCTAACGCCTCCGTTGCCCATGCGGCCGAGGGCGAGGGCGGCCCAGGCGCGTTCCGAATGTTTCGCGTCGGCGAGGATGTCCGACAGAGGGGGAATCGCAGGTGCGCCGATGCTTGCCACGGCGAACGTCACGGCCTCGCGCACGCTTCGATCGCGGTCCTTGAAGGCGGCAAGGAGCATTGGCAGCACTTCGGGCGCGTCAACGTAAAAGTTGGCGAGGCTGCCGGCCGCCGCCTGACGGACGCTCGCATCGCGATCCTTGGCGAGCACTTCGCGCAGAGCAGTAATCGCATCGCGCGGGACGGGCCGGAAGTTGCGGAGACAATGGGCCGCGCCGCGTCGAATGACCGCTTCCCGATGTTCGAGGGCTTGCAGGAGCGTCTGCTGGGCCGCGGGACCGAGTTGGTTGAGGAGGATCCCAATCTGAAGAAGCGGAGCGTCCTTGAAGCGGAACGACTCGATAAGGGGGCCAGCGACGTCCTTGGCATCGGGATCGAGGCTTCCGATCGCCTGAAGGGCGGTCTGGCGTGAGAGGAGATCGTCGCTCTGGACGAGTTTGAGGAGGAGAGGCAGAGCGGGTTTGGCTTCGCCGCCGAGTTGCTGGAATGTTTGCAGGGCGCGAGTGCGGACGGCGAGATTGCTCGATTGCAGTGACTTGATCCAATCGCTGAGGGGCCGATCCTCGAAGACGACCTCGGGCGGCGGCTGGCCGCTGCCGGTGGCAGCGCCGCAGAGGAGGAAGAAGAGGCCAATACTCCATCGTGGTTTCATGAGGACCTCTGAAGCGACTCGAAGAGTATTGCGGAGTATACCACGTCTCTCTGGCCGCGCGGTATGAAGTAGTTCACTCCAGGTGGTCGGGGGGCGCACGACATGGTTTGCAGGAGGTCGAGAGTCTCCCTACACTGGCTCCGGGAAACACGATGCTGTTCTTTGACGCAAGTTCGGAAAGGAACCAGGGATGGCACGCTTCAAAACGCGAACCTCGAAAGTTGAACAGGTTCGTCCCTTCCTTGAGTCCGTCGCCAAAAATCTTGTCGACAGGCTCTACGGACCCGATGGACCTCCCTGGGGGACCACCCTGACCGACATCGAAGATCTGCTCCTGCAAGTCCGCGAGGTTTTTACTGAACAGATGCTCGATTCGGCCATCGGTCGTCAGGCCCAGACCCTCGCTCAGCAACCAGAAGCCGCCCGCGCCTGTCCCGGCTGTCAACAACCGCTCGACTGCGGCGACGCCAACCCCCGCATCGTGCAGACCCAGGTCGGCGAAGCCGAATGGTCAGAACCCGAAGGCCACTGTCCCCGCTGTCGGCGGGCTTTTTTTCTCTCAGTCCAAAGCGTTGGGCATCGATCAGACGGGTGCTAGCCCTGCCCTCCAGAAGCAAATCGTCTACGCCGGCACGGTGTGCCGCTCCTTCGCCGAGGCCAGCGACCTCCTGCTGCGCCTGACCGAACTCTCTGTCTCCGCCAAACAGGTCGAACGCGTCACCGAAGGGATTGGCGTCGAACGGGTGGGCGAACGCAACGCCCAGATCGCGGCTTTCCAGGCCCTGCCGCTGCCGGAAAAGTTCACCACTCCTGCGTCGCGGGCCGCGCCGGATCTGGTCGTGGCCATGTGTGATGGCGGCCGGCTGCAGATTCTGGATCGTCGGCCAGCTCCTGCGGTCGCGGCGGATTGTCCGCCGGCCCGCTCCGAAGCCGCCGGCGCCTCGCCGTCCCCACCGCCCCCTGCTTCACCAGGGACCGAGCCGGAGGGGGCCAATCCCGAAGCCGCTCCACCCGCCACGGAACCGGACTGGGACGAGACGCCGATCGCGTCGTCGGGTCACTGGCGTGAAGACAAGGTGGGTCTGCTGCTGACCATGAAGAGCGACGTGTCGGCGGTGGACCCCTGTCCGGAGATTCCCGCCTCGTTCCTGGACGTCGTCCGCATCCCGAAGCTGGCTCGACAGTTGAAGACGAACGCGCGGGCCAGCGAAGACGCCACCGCGGACACCGACGAGCCGGAAGTCGCGGCGGAAGCGCTCCAGGCCGAAGCGGTTTACAAGCCGCCCGAGATAGTCGAGCGTCAGGTGGTGGCGTCGCGTGGCAACTGGCCCTCGTTCGCTCCGCTGTTGGCAGCAGCGGCGTGGGCGTTGGGGTTCCAGGGGGCCACACGCAAGGCGTTCGTGGGAGATGGCTCGGCCAACAACTGGACTCTGTAGCGGCGGTTTTTCGGGTCGTTCGTGCCGATTTTGGACTTCATCCATGCGTTGTCGTATGTGTTCGCGGCAGCCATGGCAGGGCGGCAATTGGCGGCGGGCTGGGCGTGTTACCGGCAGTGGATTCAGTGGGTCTGGCAAGGAGAAGTGAGGCAGGTGATCGCGGCCTTGCAGCAGCGGCAGACGGAACTGGGTCTGCCCGAGAAAGGCGAGTCGGAGACGAGTCCGCGGCAGGTGGTGTGCAAGACGTTG
>JBBRIK010000727.1:0-4120 GCA_038221045.1 Gemmatales bacterium | reverse complement strand
CATAGACGCGCCGCTCGCGATAAGGGTCTTGCTCCCGGCGTTGCCGGGTCAGCGCGAAGTAGGCGGAGCGGTCGGATGCCTCGCGCAGTTCCGAACTGAGTTCCAGATTGCCGTGCTCGATGGCGTTGATCAGCACCTCGTGCAAGGCATTGCCCACTCGAATCAACCCACTCTTGTCGCAAATCCCCAGGTGGCCCATCTGTTCCTGAAGGTGTCCGATCAGCGGGTCCAGATTGGCTGGGTCGTTGGACAAGACGAAGCGCAACTCCATTTCCGTCAGGTATTCCAGAACGAGATGCTGAGACCGCGAGGCGCGAGAGATCGCCAGGACTCGTTCGACGGTATCGACGAGATCGCGGGCCAGGTTCTTCTTGGGCACATAACTGGCGGCCCCCTTGTGCAGGGCCTGGACGGCGAGGTCCTCACTGCCGTGGGCGGTCATGAGGATGATCGGCAGGTAGGGATGATCGCGGCGGACAGCCTCGACCAATTGCAGGCCGTTCATTTCCGGCATCTGCATGTCCGTGAGGACAAGGTCTGGCGTGTCGCGCCGGATCGCCTCCAGCCCTTCCCGGCCATCTTCCGCATAAACCACGGTCAGGTCGGGATGTTCCTCAAGGAGGGACCCGGCCAGAAAGCGGTCCACTGCGGCGTCGTCAACAACGAGCACCTTGGCCATGATCTTTCGCCCCTGCCCGTCAAGAAAATGATGAATGTTGAATGTTGAATGTTGAATGATGAAGAGAAGACAGAAAAGGAAGCAGTCTTCTCTTCATCATTCATTTTTATTTAGGGAACCTCGCCGCGGGCACAGGCGGCCAGCGCCGGCTTGATTCGCTCGATCTCCTGTTCGAGGACTGCGCGGGCCTCGTCGCCGTCCATCAGAGTACCATGCTGGCCCAGGGTTTCCAGTCTCAATGCCGCGGCCACGACGGCCCTTGCCCCAAACCAGCCGGCCGTCCCCTTGAGCGTATGCGCCAGCCGCTGCACCTGGACCGCGTCTCCGGCGGCAAGGGAAGCCTCGATGCGCGGCAGCAGTTTGCCGAATTCCTTGAGGCAGATCCGGGCCATATCGTGCAGCAACTCCTTCCGCCTGCCGATGCGATCCAGGGCCGCCTTCCAATCGACGCCCGTCGCCGGCGGCTCTTCCTCGATCAGCTCCGGCTCCGGCACGCTGGCTCCCGAAGCGGCGCTCTCGACCGCTTCGTACAGCACCGTGGACTGAATCGGCTTGGACAGGTAGCCGTCCATTCCCGACGCCAGGCAGCGTTCTCGGTCGCCTTTCATGGCGTGGGCCGTCATGGCAAGGATCGGCAGGTGCCTGCCCGTCGTCGATTCCTTTTCACGAATGGCCTTCGTCGTCTGGAAGCCGTCCATCTCGGGCATCTGCACGTCCATCAGCATCAGGTCGAAATGCTGCTTCTCCAGGATGGTAAGCGCCTCCTTGCCGTTATTGGCGATGACGACCGAGTGGCCCCGATACGCCAGCAACCGCACCGCCACCTGCTGGTTCACCAGGCCGTCCTCGGCAAGCAGGATGCGCAGCTTTCGAGGAGCCGCGCCGGAGTCCGCACGGCTTGCCGTCTCGGGGTGCGAACCCTCACCCGGCTCCAGGACGCGCAAGATGGCGTCGCGCAGGGCGGACTGCTTGACCGGCTTGAGCAGGCAGCGAGTGATGCCCAGTTCCCGGCAGCGGGCCGCATCCTGCAATTGTCCAGCGGAGGAGAGCATGAGGATCGCGCAGCCGCTCAGTTCGGGGAGGCGCTGAATCTGTTCGGCCATGCTAAAGCCATCCATGTCGGGCATCATGGCATCGAGGAGCAGCAGTGGGAACGGTTGCCCCGAGCCGGTCGCTCGCTTCATCTCGGCCAGTCCGGCCGCGCCGCTGTCGGCCAGAGTCGGCTTCATGCCCCAGTGGGATAGCACCTCCCTGAAGATGCGCCGGTTGGTGGCGTTGTCGTCCACGACCAGCACGGGCAGCTCTCGGAGAGCTTCCGGCTCGCGCGGGAAGTCACGCCGGCCCTCGTCCGACTGAAGGAGGAAGCGGGCGGTGAAGTGGAAGGTGCTGCCCTTGCCGACTTCGCTCTCGACCCACATGCGGCCGCCCATCAAGGCGGTCAATTGCAGCGAGATGGTCAGGCCGAGTCCCGTCCCGCCAAAGCGGCGCGTGGTGGAACTGTCCACCTGGGAGAAGGCCGCGAAGATCAACTGCTGCTTGTCGGCCGGGATGCCCATGCCGGTGTCGTGGATGCTGAAGTGCAGCTGCGCCTCGTCCTCGCTCAGCGATGCGGTCTCCACGCTGACGACGACTTCGCCGCGCTCGGTGAACTTGATGGCGTTGCCCACCAGGTTGATGATGATCTGGCTGAGCCGGCCGGGGTCGCCCAGCAGCAGGTCAGGCACCTCGGGCGGGATGTGATAGGCCAGCTCCAGTTCCTTGTCGTCGGCGCGGACGCCGAGAGTGTGCATGGCGTCGCCGAGGGTGTCGCGCAAGTCAAAGGGGATGGATTCAAGCTCCAATTTGCCCGCTTCGACCTTGGAGAAGTCGAGGATGTCGTTGAGGAGGCGGAGGAGCGAATCCGCGGATTGCATGACGATCGTCAGATACTCGCGCTGGTCCGCCGTCAGCGTGGTTTGCAGCGCCAGTTCAGCCATGCCGATGACGCCGTTCATGGGCGTGCGGATTTCATGGCTCATGTTGGCCAGGAAGGCGCTCTTGGCGCGGTTAGCCGTCTCGGCCGCTTCCTTCGCGAGACGCAGTTCGTCCTCGGACCGTCTCAGTTCGGCGGCGGTACTCTCCAGTTCGGCGTTGGTAAGGGCCAGCTCGCGGGCACGGGCCTCGGCGGCGGCGGTGCGCTCAAGCACCCGCTGCTCCAGGGTATCATTGAGGCGGCGCAGTTCGGCGAACCCTTCCGCGTTCTCCAGGGCGGCGCCGGCGATCGTGGCGATGAACTCGGCCAGACGTTCTTCGTCCTCCCCGAACAGCCCGCTGACATGGCGATGGTCCACATAGAAGCAGCCGGCCGGCTTGCCGCGTACGAACACGGGAGCGCACAACGCCGAACGGACGCCGGCGAGCAAGGCGGTTTCCTCTTCCGTTTTGCCTTCCGTGAAGACGATGACATGGCCCGTGGCGATGGCGCGCTCGGCCATGGCGCGGCTATATTCGGCTTCGGATTCGATCGAGTCCGTGATGAGGTTTCCGCCGGGAGCGTCCGCTTGTAGTTGAAGCAGCAGACAGCGTTCGCCGCGCAGGAGCCGAAACGCCGCTTCGCGCACTTCCTTGAAGATGGTTTTGCGTGACAGAGCGGAGGCGATACGGCGGCCGGCGTCGAGTACGGTGTCGAAGCGATCGACCACGGACAGGGTGGCTGTCCTGACAGGAACGACCTCTTGTTTTGCCGTCTCATCCAGGGCGAAGTCCGCCCCCAGGGACCGCAAGGCCTGGCGAGCCTTCGCAACATCCGCTTCCGCCTCCGGCCAACCCAGTTCCAGGCCGACGCGGCCTCGCGCCAGAAGCGTTTGGGCATGCTCGAAGCGAGCCCCTTGCCGCTCCGCCACGGCCAGGCCTTCATCCAGGTGCATGCGCGCCTGGCGGAGCCGGCCTTGCATCGCCGCGACGAGTCCGGCTTCGCGCAGCGCGTGGGGCAGGTCATTTTGAAACGTGCGTGCGACGCTCACTGCCTTTTTGGCGATCTTGTTCGCTCGCTTGAGCAGTGTCGCTCGACGTTCCGGCGTCCAGTTGGACGTCTTCTCGGCCTGCCGCCGCAACGCCGACGCCAGCCAAGAGCGAAGAGGCAAGGTCCAGGCATTCGTGACGCCCTTATTCTCCGCGAGTTGATGGGCCGTTTCAAAAATGACGGCCGCCTCCTCGAAACTCTCCAGCATGAAATGCCGAACCCCCTTTGCCAACATCACCTGTGCGCTCACCTGAACATCTTCACGGGGGCGTTGAAGTTCGGTTTGCACTGTCTCCATTTTGACCTGACCGCCAGAAGCCCGCGCCCAGGTATCGAGAGTGATCGCCGAAGCCTGGATATCGCCGAGTTCCAGCCCGGCTTGATGGACACGCGTGGCGAGGGCAACTGCGTCAGCAAGGTCGCCCTTTCGGTAGAGGCAG
>JBBRIK010000726.1:0-4126 GCA_038221045.1 Gemmatales bacterium | reverse complement strand
AGCACCTCGCGCTGCGGCTTGCGATCCTGCGGTGGTTCCTGGGGGGCCGGGAGGAGGGGAGCCATCAGTTTCACTCCGCTGCGCACCTTTGCCAGGTCGATGATTCGCAATTCATGCCCCGTCTTCTTCCAGCTCTCGATGAAGGCCGCCAAACCGCTCTGCGCCTGGTGAGGCGTAGTATCCTGAACGACGAGCGCGATGGGTTCGACGACGACCTGGGCGGCCCGCGTCAGGGCCAATCCCTGCATGAAAGTGCCGGCGAAATCGTACAGCACCTGATCGTTGAGGAACTCCTCCGCAGTGGCGAAGTGCGTCGTCACGCGCAGATGTCCGCGCAGATACTGATAGCGCTGCCGCCATGTTTCCAGCATCGGCAGTTTGTAGGTGACGCGTTCATCGTGGAAGTCGTCTTCGTGGAAGGGCAGGATGACGTGCAGTTCGCCGTCGCGTTCGCGCATCAGTTCACCGAAGAGAATGTCGCTGCCACAGCCGGGCATACAGTAGCCGATGCCCGCGTCAAGGGCGTCCAGTTCGTGCTTGATCGCCTGGCGGACGGCGGCTTCCAGGTCGGGATCGGGAGGAAATCGCACCGGATCGCCTGGCTGATCGAGTCCGTGTCCCGCGAAGACGACGACGGGTCCGACGTAGAACAGGCCCAGCAGGTCCGCGCTGATGGGAAGGTGTTCGCGGAGCAGGAGGAGCTGCCGGCGCATGGAGGCGATGTTGCCGTCCTCATGCTTTTGCCGGGCGAAGTCCACCGCCTGACGATAGCGTCCGATGGCGGCGGTGCCATCCCCCAGAAGCAGATAGGCCTCGCCGAGAGTGGCGAGGAGCCAGTAATCGGATCCGTTCTCGGGCTTCTCAAGCAACTTGAGAACGCTGTCCCGGACCTGGGTGGCGAGATCGCGCGACCGTTTCGGGTTGCCGGCCAGGAGAGCCAGCGAGGCGGCGTTAATGCCGGGGAACGGGTTTCGAGTCACTTCGTAGGCGCGCTCGTAGTAGTTGAGGCCATCGCGGTACAGGGTGGTCCGCAAGTCCTTGTCGGCGGTCCGGCTGGCGCGGTCCTTGCGGACACGTCCGGCGAGGCTTAGCGTCTCGGTGCGGTAATGCGCGTCGAGATCCGGCAACGCGAGGATTTCCTGGATGAACTCGTCGGCGAGAGTGGTGTTGCCGCTGTTGACGAGAGCGTGGGCGCGGCGGTAGAGCAGTTCGCGATCGCCCGGATAGACTTTCGGGTCGAGGCCGCGCGAGGCGACCTCCAGGGCGAGGGTAGGATGTCCCTGATGGAGAAGCAGTTTGGCGAAGCGGCGGACCAGATCGGGAGTCTCTTGCCAGACGTGCTGGTATTCGGGTGTGCGACAAAGCGCGAGCAGGTGCAGCACGCGCGCGTCGGGGTCAGCGAGTTGTTCGAGGATGGCCCTGGCGGTCGGGACGGTCATGGACACAGGCTCCGTTTCGAGGATGGGGACATTCGGGAATATCCAGGTGCGAGAGAGGGACAGGATCTTCGCGTCCGCCGAATCGTCTTGAATGAAGCAGCTGCGTTCCAATGCTATCTGGATCGAAGGCCCTGGGAAAGAAAATCTCCCCTGACAGTGACGAACGGTTCTGAGGATGATCCCCAGCGCTCGGCGTTGACGAGAGAATCGCACGAGAAGCGGAGAAGGAATGACGATGGCGAAGAAAAAGATTCCTCCTCGCGTTCACGTTCTGGTGATTTGCGATGCCGTCGAGTTGAGCAGCGAAGAGGCGGACGTGTTCCCTCTCTTCGGAGTCCGCACGCGTATTGAGGCGGACGCCTTTCCATTCTACCAATCGCAGTTGAGTGTATTCCTGCACTTGTCGGGGTATGCGGGCCAGGTAACTGGGAGAGTGGTGCTTCTGCTGGGCAGGACCGATGAACAGGTTTCCGAGTGGCCCCTTCCGGTGGTCTCATTTCTTGGGCCTCTCGAAATGATCCCACTCCGCGTCGATCTGACTGATTGTGTCTTCCCCGAAGCCGGGGTATACTACATTCAAATTTACTTCTCCGACATGCTTCTTGGCGAACGATGGTTGAATGTGTTCACCTCAACAGAGAATGACGATGGACAATAACCCGAAACGGACCCAACGCCCCTCCCGGCTCATCACGGTGACGATCGATTGCAAGGAATCACAGAACCAGCCTCGGAAAAAGATTAAGCGACAATTACTGCCTGAGGATTTGGCCCTGCTCTGGGCCTGGCGCTGGAAATGGCTCGCCATCAGCGGCACGACACTCGCCCTCATCGCCGGTACGCTGATTGGCCGTTTCCTGATTCCCTGAGGGCTCACACCTCCAGCCCGACCTTGCGCATCAGGGCCCGGGCGGTGCTGTGCTGGACGATGCCAGGTCGCATCGTGTAGTCGAAGTTCAATTCGTCATCCTTGATGTAATCGGCAAAATGGACGTTGGTGGCGCGCGGCGCCAGCACCTCGACGATGTGCGTCAGGGCCAGATCGTGCGTCGTCACCAGCCCGAGCGATCCGACTTCCACCAGGCCGCGCACCACGGCCTCGGCTCCAATGCGGCGATCGTGCGAGTTCGTGCCGCTGAATATCTCGTCGATCAGAAACAGCAATGGCGTCGAGCCGCGCGACAGGTCCACCAGTTGCCGGACGCGCTCGACCTCCGCCATGAAACGCGACTTGCCCGCCATCAGTGAATCCTGAATCCGCAGCGTCGCGCCGACGACGAGCGGAGACAGACGCATCCGTGTCGCCCGCACCGGAGCGCCGGCCAGGGCGAGGATCGTGTTGATGCCGACCGTCCGCAGCATCGTACTCTTGCCCGACATGTTCGAGCCGCTCACCACCAGCACGCGGATGTGGTCGTTCAGTTCGAGGTCGTTGCGGACGCAACGCGCCGACGGCAAGAGAGGATGCCCCAGCGCCTCGCCCTCGATGCAGGGACCGTGATCGGCGATTTCAGGGAACGGATCGGAAGGGTTCTCGAAAGCGTAGGTCGCCAGACTGCACAGCGCCTCGATTTCGCCCACTACCTTCAACCAGCCGGCAATCGCCGGGCCGGAACGCCGCCGCCAGCGCTCAAGGGCGTGGGCCATCTGCGTCGTCCACATAAGCATCAGGGCGAAGGGCAGAAACATCTGGTTCTTGCGCGAGTTCAGCAGATCGATGAGGTTGCCCAACTGCGCGATGCGATGCGACGGGACGTCGCCCGTTGTGTCGAGGGCCGCACAGAGATTGACCAGGCGCGGCGACGCGAACGTCTCGTGCTCCAGACGCGCCAGGACGCCGGCCAGCAAGTTCAGATCGCGTGCGCGTTTCTCGACGGCCCCGACCACCTTGCCGACACGTTGACTGAACAGCAAAGCGAAGCTGCCCTCGATGAAGAGGATACCGAACAGCGGCGCGATGCCCCAATCCCAGGCCAGCCAGCCAACGACACCCGTCAGGGCCATGACGCCAAGGACGAGAGCGACAAGGCGCGGCCAGAGGGCTGTGAGCAGCGGCGGCTCGCCACCCCACGCGGCCAGGCCATCGAGATCGACGCCATGCGGCACGCCGGCGCCGAGCAACGCCAGGTCCTCACGCAGATCGAGCAGGGGCCGCAGTTCGGCAACGGCCCCCTGGCGAGCGCGCACCTCGTCGGGCGAGGCAGGTGCTTTCAGCCATGAGGCAAGCGTGTCCTCGCCGGTCCGCGTCCGCGCCGTGCAGAGCAACTCGAAGAGCGATCCCTTGCCGAACAGGTCGAGGTCGGCGGCGTTGGGATGCTTATCGTCCTTGAATCGTTCACCTGGCTGGCCGGTGCCGTGCCAGCGGTCTTCGAGGCGGGCCAGGCCGCGCTCATAAAACGCGGCCGAGCGCCCCGTTCTCAGCCATTCGCGCGTCACGCGCTCATGCCAGACGAGCAACACGCTGAAGACGCCGACATTCAGGATGAACAGCCAGAACGACAGGAGTTGGGGGCCGAACACAAGGTACGCGCAGACGCCGCCGAGCAGGAAGAAGATCAGCTTGGCATTGCCCAGGATGCGCTCGCGCACAACAAGGGCGTTGCGCGTCGCGGCCCGCTCCTGAAGACGTCGTGTGTATTCGGCGTGCGGGAAGCCGCCGAGTCCGCCCGGAGGCATCAGCTGCGAGA